>DASTCX010000033.1 GCA_035710745.1 Candidatus Eremiobacteraceae bacterium
TCGAGTTCGTGGTACAATACATGAAGAGCCCTCCTGAAGGCGGTTGCTAAGCACAAACACCTTTCAGGAAGGCTCTCGCTTTACCCTAATTTTACGTGTAGCGAAGGTCCGTAGACACTACACTAAAGCTCGACCGCTACAATCTTCGCGGGTTATTCGAAGACGCGAGTCTCTTTCTCGTACGCATCGCGGAGATAGCGCGGCAGATTGAACGCGCGGCGGTGCGTTTGCGCGTCGTAGCAGCGCAAGGCGCACGCTTTCGCATGCGCGTCGGCGGTGGACCCGGCCGCATCCGACAGCGCGTCGACGTCGTCGCCGCACAGCGCGTAGCCCCATTCGGTATCGAATGCGGGGACGTAGGTCGAGTACGGGGCGACGCTTCGAAAGGCTGCCCGCAGCGTCGCGATCATCCGAGCGTGGGTCGCATGATTGTGCGGGCCCGCCATCGATGCTTGCAGCGCATAGAACCCGCCCGGCGACAGCCGCTCGCGGATCTTCTTATAGAAGCCGACCGTGTGCAGCCCATACGACGGCGAATCTTCGAGCGGTTCGGTGAGATCGCCGAGGATGACGTCAAAACGCTCGTCAGTGTTTTCGATGTAGGCCTTGGCATCGCCGACAACGAGCTCGGATCGCGGATCGTCGAACGCGCCGTCGCTCCACTCGGGCAGATGCTTTCGGCATGCGTCGACGACGACGCCGTCGATGTCGACCATCGTCGCCTTGACCATGCCCGGGACTTTGAGCAGTTCGCGGAGCGATGCGCCTTCAGCGCCACCGAGGATGAGAGCGCGCTTCACGCTGCCGCGAGCGGCACACGCGGGATGGACGAGCAGCTCGTGGTAGATGCGCTCGTCGAGCGCAGCCGATTGGGTGTCGCCGTCGAGGACGAGCATCTTGCCGAAGAGCGGGCTGACGACGATCGCGTATTCTTGAAACGACGAGCGACCCTGAGCGAGGGTCGCCGTCAACGCGTGGCCGTGGATCTCGCCGTCGGCTACTTGCTCAACGTACCACTGCGAGTTTTCTGTTTTTGGCACGGCTGTCCGTTCCGGCGCCCCTCTTCCCGACGATATGGCCGTAGACGCCCGCTTCGTCCGGCAAGCCGCGCCGGACTTCGGTCGTCAGCATCTGCTTCGCCTGGAATTTCTCGGCTGCGTAGCGGCAGGCTTTCCACGGATCCGTGTGGTCGCCGCACGTGTAGATATCCATCGCCGCATAGCCGTATTCAGGCCAGGTGTGGATCGAAAGATGCGATTCGGCGATGACGACGACGCCGCTCACACCCTGGGGCGTGAAGCGATGAAAAGCGGTCTGTAAGACCTCGGCGTTTGCTTCTTTTGCGGCTGTGACGAGGATGCTCGTCACCTGATCGACGTCGCTTAGTATTCGAGAGTTGCAGTCGGAGAGTTCAACGATGATATGCGTGCCAAGCGCTTTCAACCATCCAGCCCCCTACAGGCGTGTAGCACGCCGAGCCTCGATCACGACCGACGAACTCGGCGAAAGGGAGTACCCACCTCCACTCATACGGGCAACCGGAGCGGCGAGCCGCTTACCAAGGTCCAATATTAGGACATTTAATCCGCCATGTAAATACTTTAGTTTTGCGGGACATCGCTAGATTGACCGCGAAGAGGCCCTGTGATAGCATTTGCGTTTGTGCGATTGAAGCGCCGGCCTTTTCCAACGCCGCGCTCCATGAGTTAATCCGAAACAGAGGGACCACTTCTCCATGTATGCCGTCATCGAACTCAACGGCCGCCAGCTCAAGGTGCGGGAGGGCGAGATCGTCCGGCTCGACCGCGTCGCCGGCGACGTCAACTCGAAAGTCGTCTTCGACCGCGTCTTGCTCGCGCACGACGGCAAGGAACTCATCGTCGGCGGCCCCACCGTCGACAAAGCGACTGTGAGCGCGACGGTCGTCCGTCAGGCGAGCGGGCCGAAGATCGTCGCCTTCCGGTATAAGCCGAAAAAGCGCGTGCGCCGTCGTCACGGCCACCGGCAGCCGATCACCGAACTTCGGATTGACAAGATCGCCCTCTCGTAAGCTCTACCCGGGCGGCCTCACCGTCACGGCGCGGCGTTCGGCCGGCCGTGTCGTTTCCATTGGAGTTGCGGGGCATGCCGGTTTCGCGCCTCACGGTCGCGACATCGTCTGCGCCGCCGCGAGCGCGCTCGTCCACTCCGCCGCGCACGGCATCGCAGCGCATTGCGGTGCGCGAGCCACCGTCGTCGACGAACCCGGCGGCGACTATCGGCTCGACGTTCCGCGCGGGGGCAACGCGCGGGCGCAAGCCGTCCTCGAATCGGCGCTCTCGGGGCTGCGTGCGATCGCGACGTCGTATCCGCGCTACATGCGAGTCCGCGTCCTCGCGGGAAATGCGACGGCGGCGCCGAAGCGCAGACGCCCTATTCGTGGCGCGAGGAAATAGCACGTGGATACGATGACGGACAAGCTCGCGACGACCGACGACCCTGGAGGTTCGAGAAAAGACGTGGACAGCGACGGCGACGATCTCAAGCGAGCCTTTCTGGCGGGCGTCCTCGGGGCGGTTGTGGCCTCGGCAGGCTACCTTATCTATAACCGGCTCGAAGACGAGCACAAGGATGCCCTGCGCAAGACGGTCATGAAGTTCGTCGAGGAAAAGGTCGGCGATCTTCGTTCCCAGTTCAAGCTGTAAAGTGGTATGCCGAGCACGGCTCGGCATTCGTTGAGATTGGATCCGGGGAGCGGTCGAGATTTATCTCGACCGCCGCGGTCTTTCTTGCGGGGGTCGGCCTTTACGCCGGCGCTCCATCTGCCGATAACTAAGAGGATGCGGTCTAAAGCTATTTTCGTCGCCGTCCTCGCGACCGTCGCCGCCTTCGGGCTGCGCGCCGAGCCGGCGCGCGCCGGCGCGACGACGTCCGCGCAGGCGATGACCGCGTACGAATCTGCGATCCGCTACTTCAATCCGGGCATCGGCGAGTCCGATGCGCGTCGCATCGTTTCGGCGATCATCACCGACGCGTACCAGGACGGCGTCGATCCGCGACTCGTGGTCGCGATCATCGCGACCGAGAGCAGCTTCGATAAGACCGCTCGCAGCTCGGCCGGCGCCATGGGTCTTGGCCAGTTGATGCCGGCGACGGCCGCGGATGTCGATGTGAGCAACGCCGACGACATCGATCAGAACGTCCGCGGCACCGTGTTGACGCTCAAGGGAAATCTCGAGCACTATGCGTCGCTCGATCCGCAGCATAAGTTCGTGTACGCGATCGCGGCGTACAATGCGGGCACGGGCGCGGTCGACGAATATCACGGTGTGCCGCCGTACGACGAGACGATCCGCTACGTATGGAAAGTCGTCGTGCTGTGGCGCCGGCTCTGCGGTTTGTCAGCCACCTAGGTCCGGCGTCTTCGACTCTTCGGCCGCCGCTTCTGCGGCGTTTTCTTTTTCCGGCCCGTCGAGCGGCTCGGCGACCGACGCTTCGATCGTCGTGACGTGACGCGGCTCGTCAGTGCGCGCGGCGCGTTCCATCTCGTTCATAAAGGAGTGCGTCGTCGACTGGACGTGCCGCATCGCCTCGCCGAGTTGGCGCGCGATGCGCGGCAACTGGTCCGGACCGAATAGCAACAGCGCGAGCAGAAACACGATCGCGGTGTCAGACGGGCTCAACATGCGTGTGGGAAGGGCTCCATCGGCGTTCGGCAAATCTTTATCGACCGCGCTTCTTCGTCCTCGCGGATTCGGAACACGAGGCGTTTGTTGAAGATTATCTACACGAAGGGCCAGCGCGAAGAAGCGGTCGCGTCCATCTCGACCCTCAAGAAGATACTCTCGCGATTCGTCCACCATCGCGTTTTCTACGAGATGTCGGCGCGGCATCGGCGTTCGAACCAGCTCTATTCCGTCAAGAATGTCTTCACGATCGACCACGTCGAGGTCAGCGGCTCGGCGGAGCTCATCGTGTCGCTCTTCGACGCGCTCCATCCGGCGCATTCGGTGGAGATCGTCAACCCGCACGCCATGCGCGTCTACGACGAGAACCCGAGCAAAGGATTTGCGGTGGCGTTCTACGCGGATGAAGCGGGCGATTTTGACGTGCGCTTCTATCTCCGCGATGAAGGCGAAGACGAGCGCTCGCCGCGCAAGACCGCGCTCGAGCGCATCACCCTTCCGCAGCTCTTCGAGTACTTGCAGGAGATAATTCCGGCCGACGTCGTGGAAGTCGGCGAGCCGAAGCGCTAGACCCCGTTCACGCGCGACGCCGCCAAAACGCCTTCCATCGCTCGACGAGTTTGCCCGTGCGCGAATCGAGCGAAGCGGCGAGTCGCAGCTCGCGCACGCTCTCTCCGATCTTGCCTTCGCGCCGCAAGACGACGCCGAGATTGTGGTGCGCCATCGCTGACGATGGGTCGATGCGCAGCGCCGCCTCGTATTTCGCCCGCGCTTCTTCGAGCATGTTCGCTTCCTGCGCCAGATTGCCGAGGTTGACGAGCGCCGGCGCGCAACGCGGGTCGCGCTCGAGCGCTCCTGCGAAGTCGTGCGCGGCGCCCGTTCGATCGCCCATACGGACCTTGCACACACCGCGTTTCGAAAGCGCGAGCGCCGCCCGGTCGTCGGCTTCGACCGCTTCGGTGAAGAGGGCGACGGCGCTCGCGAACGCGTTCTTTTCGAATGCGGCAAGTCCGCGCTCGTAAGGCGAAGAACCGTGCTCCATGCGCATCGACATCGTCACGTTGTTCCCCGAATTCCTGCGCCCCGTGGTCGAGGGCAGCATTCTCGGCCGCGCGCGGTCGAAGGGGTTGGCGCAAATCGAGCTGCACGATCTATGGAAGTTCGTGCCGGCCGGTGAGCGAGCCGACGACGCACCGTATGGCGGCGGCGCCGGTATGGTGATGCGGCTTGGTCCGATCGTCGATTGTCTCGAGCATCTGCTCGGCGGCGACCTTAAAGTCCCCGCAGGGCATAAGCTGATCGTACCATCGCCCGCGGGCCGGCGCTTCGATCACTCCGTGGCCCTGGAGCTGTCGCAGCTCGAGCGGATTATCGTCCTTTGCGGCCGATACGAGGGCATCGACGACCGTCTGTTCGACCTCGTCGAGGCAGAAGAGATCTCCCTCGGCGATTTCGTCATCACGGGCGGCGAGATCGCGGCGCTCGCTTTCGTCGACGCATGCGTGCGCCTGCTGCCGGGAGCGATCGCGCCGGAAAGCGCTCGAGATGATTCGTTCACTGACGGCGAGCTGGATTGGCCGCACTATACGCGACCAGCGGTCTTTCGCGGACTGGCCGTGCCTGATGTGCTTCTCACGGGAGATCACGCACGCATAGAGGCGTGGCGGCGCTCAGAAGCATCTGCACGAACCACTCGCCGCCGCCCCGACCTAAAACGGCCGTAACTGTTGGGATACGCAACGCCGATGTAGTAGGCCGAGCGAAGCTCGGCGATACGAAACGTACGACGACAGGGATCGAGCGATACTGCGATGGTTAGGCGGTGCGGTCGGTACCGGAGAGCAAGTCGGGTGGCTAGCGCCCCTATTGCAGTTGATCCTCCGCGCCTTTTGGCGCTTTGCACGTCTAACATAAAGATCTCGTCGGCGCGGGGACCTTACCACATCTCGTGACCGAAATTGTAGACGCACGTTGGATAGAAAGACGCTGGCGATCATCTTCGGCCCTCGCCGTTTGCCTCGGGTGTCGCGTAGCAGTTAGCCAGGGTCACGGCGCTTGTGCCGGCATCATCGGCGAATACGACAACCCTCCCTTTTTGGGTGAATGACGATCTGCATACTCACGTCGACCCCAAAGAGGTCCAGTTATTGTACTGGCTCGAGTGTAGAACAAGCTCGACATCAGCTCTGGTTGGAACTTGGCGCGACTGTCTTGGCCGGTGTAGCGGTCGGCCTCTGGACGAAGAAAATTACCCCGTCCCGCATTGAAAGTCGACCACAGTGGGAAGCCGAATCGTAACGCCGTGGGCAAACGCGGTTGGACCATCAGGCTGTCCGTTCTCGGCGCTGCGATCATTTGCGCGGTTGTATCCGTCCGCAGCTTCCGCGAAGAACCGGGAAAAACGATCTACGAGACTCCCGGCTACCACGGCGGCGGCGATTATTTTTGGTTTTGGCCAACCTGGGGCATCGTTCTCATGGGCGTTGCGATTGTGCTATTTCTCGGAGCGGTCTCGATCTGGCCGAGGCGACGAAAGACCACAATCGTCCCGCATTGAAACTTGACCACTCCTTCCGGCGTCTGAACCTTGTCGGGCCATCCCGCGCTATGGTATACTGTCTCTCGTTCAATCGGATTACCGAGCGCCGGTAGACAGAGCCGGCTTTTCGAGGCGTCTGGCAGCGTCCGGCCTTCACGACGAATGCGTGACCGGCGCTTTTTTAGCGGCCCTCGACCACCTCTAAGGACGACGACGATCATGGACCTGGCAACAATTCTCGGAGACGACCAGCGCAAGGCCCACCCCGCGGAGTTCTCCGTCGGCGATACGGTACGCGTCCACACACGCGTCACCGAAGGGAACAAAGAGCGCATCCAGCTGTTCGAGGGCGTGGTCATCGAGCGCAAGAACGGCGGCCTCTCCGCAAGCTTCACCGTGCGCCGAATAGCGCACAACGTCGGCGTTGAGCGTTCGTTCCTCGTCCACTCGCCGCGAGTCGACAAGATCGACGTCATCCGCCGCGGCGTCGTCCGCCGCGCGAAGCTCTTCTACTTGCAAGACCGTGTCGGCAGCAAAGCGACGCGCATCAAAGAGAACAAGAAATAACTCTCACTAGATGAGCCCGTACGTCCTCGGCGCCGTCCTCGGCATCCTCGTCGTCGCCCGGATCATCATTTGGTTCGCCCCGGCGGCGGTGCCCGATGACAAACAGCGCGGGGTCGTGCGCGAGTATCTCGACGCGTTCATCATCGCCGGCGCGGTCGCGCTCGTCCTCATGCATTACGTCGTGCGGACCTTCTGGATCCCGAGCGGCTCGATGGAGCCGACCCTCGCCATCAACGACGTGCTGTTGGCGAACGAGATCCAATACCGGTTCGGCTCCCCGCAGGACGGTCAGATCGCAGTCTTCAAGCCGCCGTCGCAGGTGCCCGAACTCGGCGACACCGATTTCATCAAGCGCGTCATCGCGGGGCCGGGCGATACGCTGAAGATCCACGACGGCAGCGTCTATCGCGACGGCGTGAAGCTGTCTGAACCGTACCTCAAACAAGCTCCCGATTATGAGCTATCGCTGCAGAACTACGATCTCGTGATCGACGGCATCCCGCTCGATCCGTCGCGTGCCGTCGTGCCGCCGAAGAGCGAGTGGCAAGCGCCCGATCGCGTGCCGAACGGCTACTACATCATGCTCGGCGACAACCGGAACAACTCCGACGACTCGCACCTCTGGGGATTCTTGCAGCGCGACCAATTCGTCGGTCATGCGTTCTTCGTCTTCTGGCCGCTGACGCGCACGAGGCTTCTGCACTAGGACCACAGCCGCGCGTCGCCCAAGCCTCACACGTGAATCCATACGTCCTCGGCGTCATCCTCGCGCTCCTCGTGATCGCGCGCGTCGTCATCTGGCTCGCCCCGCAAGTCCTATCGAGTGACGCACAGCGCGGCGTCGTGCGCGAATACCTCGACGCGTTTATCATCGCCGGTGTCGTCGCGCTCGTTCTCATGCGATTCGTCGTCCGGACGTTTTGGATTCCGAGCGGGTCGATGGAACCGACGCTCGCGATCAACGACGTCCTGCTGGCCAATGAGATCCAATACAGCGTCGGCTCACCCCAGGACGGCCAGATCGCCGTCTTCAAGCCGCCGCCGCAAGTCCCCGAACTCGGCACGACCGACCTCATCAAGCGCGTGGTCGCAGGCCCTGGCGACACGCTGCGCATCCACGATGGCGTCGTCTATCGCAACGGCAAAGCCCTGAAAGAGCCGTATCTCAAGCAGGCGCCCGATTACGAGCTGGCGCTGGCGGATTACGATCTCGTCGTCGATGGGATTCCCCTCGATCCGTCGCGCGCCGTCGTTCCTCCGAAAAACGCGTGGCAGGCGCCGGATCGCGTGCCGAACGGCTACTACATCATGCTCGGCGACAATCGCAACGACTCCGACGATTCGCACCTTTGGGGATTCTTGCAGCGCGATCAGTTCATCGGGCACGCGTTCTTCGTCTTCTGGCCGCTCGCGCGCATCGAACCGTTGCGCTAGCCCGCGACGAGGAGCGCGAGCGCGTCGCGCCCAAGACATAACTCCGTGCTTCCGCAGCCCCTCGATCCGGCACAACCGGACGAGCCGCACGACGCGCGGTCCTTCGTGCTCGACGATCTCGATCGCCGGGCTTCCACTATCAGAGCGCTCCGCCATGCGGGCGCTCTCTTCGTGCAAGTGCTCGTGCTTGCGTCGCTCGTATCACTTTTTTTCCTTCGTGTTCCGCAGGTCGACGGCTACTCGATGCTGCCGCAAGTCGACGCCGGCGATCACGTCCTCATCAACACGCTTTCGTACGATTTGCGGATCCAGCGGCCCGGCGCTGAGGGTCAGGCGCTGCTCGACCTAGCGCTTCATCCTATCGAGCGAGGCGACGTCATCGCGTTCGTCCACGGCACCGGCGACGACAGCCGCATCTATCTCAAGCGCGTGATCGGCCTGCCGGGCGAGACCGTCTCGATCGAGCGTGGTGTCGTATCGATCGACGGATCGATCGTCGCGCCCGACTACGAAGCCAGCCGCGATGCCGCCGATATGGCGCCGCTCAACGTGCCTGCCGGAACGTACTTCGTCCTCGGCGACAATCGCGGCGATTCGGACGATTCGCGCGCGTTCGGACCGGTTCCAACCGCCGCGATCATCGGTCGCGCGGCGCTCGTCATCTGGCCGCCGGCACGTGTCCGCGCGATCCGGTGAACGGCCGCGCGCGGCGGCGTCGTGGTACCCGGGCCACATGGCGGCGGGCATCCGCGCGGTGCTCGAAGTCGCCGATCTCATCGACGTCGTCATCGAGGTGCGCGACGCGCGCGTTCCCCGCGCCACCGCAGTCGCAGGCCTCCATCCGCGCCTGAAGCGCAAGCCGACGATCGTCCTGCTCAATCGCGCCGACCTTGCGGAAGCCTCCGTCACGCGGGATTGGGTCGAGTCGCTCAAAAGCGAGTCTGTCGACGCCTTTGCGACCACGGCCACACACGCCGGCACGCTGCGCGCCGCTCGCGCCGCTTTGCTCGCGCGCCCTCGCAAACGCGCTGTCCTTCGCGCTGCGGTCGTCGGCGCACCGAACACCGGCAAGTCGTCGGTCATCAACGCGCTCGGCCGACGCAAACGCACGGTTGTCGCGGACCGCGCCGGCGTGACGAGGCACGCAGGTTGGTCAAAGGTCGAGGCAGGCGTCGAATTGCTCGACACGCCCGGCTTGCTGCCTCCGCGGGTCGAGAGCGCGCAGGCGGCATGGCAGCTCTCGCTCTGCGGCAGCCTGCCCGAATCTGCGTTCGATGTCGAGGAGGCCGTCGACGAATTCGCTCGCTGGCTCGCGCGCAATCGGCCTCAGTACGCCGCCCGCGCCGATCTCGACGAGTTCGCGCAAGCGCGCGGGATGCGCCGTCGCGGCGGCGAAATCGACCGCCGCAACGCAGCGCGAAGATTCGTCGCAGACTTCCGCGCAGGCGACCTGTTCCGGCTCACCTTCGAAACACCTGAGTGACTGGAGCGCGATGACGAGCGCCGAGAGCCGACGGATCAACCGGCTGCACCGGTTCGAACGCGATCTGTGGGAAAGCGGATCGCTTTTGCTTTGCGGCCTCGACGAGGTAGGTCGAGGCCCGCTCGCGGGTCCGGTCACCGCCTGCGCGGTCGTCATCGAGCGGCCGCTTCGGCTCGAATTCCTCGACGACAGCAAGGTCGTCACCGAACTGCGACGCGTCGCGCTCGACGCGCTCATCCGCGAGCAGGCCGTCGCGGTGTCCGTCGGATGGGCGGACCACCTCGAGATCGATTCGCTCAACATCCTCGGCGCGTCGCGGCTGGCGATGCACCGCGCGCTCGCCGGACTCGGCTTGACGCCTTGCCGCGTGCTCGTCGACGGACCATCGCTGCCGGGCTGCGCGTATCCGCAGATGCCGATCATCGACGGCGACGCGAAATCCGCTGCGATCGCCGCGGCGAGCATCGTCGCGAAGGTGGCGCGCGACGCGTTCATGACGCAGCTCGATTCGACGTACCCGGGCTACGGCTTCGCGAACAACAAAGGCTATGCGACGAGCGATCACCTCGCCGCGCTCAACGCGTTCGGTCCGTGCCCCGCGCATCGCCGCTCGTTCACACCGGTCGTCCAACCGACGTTCGACTTCGCGGCAGCCGGCGCGCTGCCGTGAAGGCTCGGCGCGGCGCTTCCACCGCTGCGGTCGGCAGCGGCGGCGAGCGCGCGGCCGCCGACTTCCTCGTCGCGCGCGGCTACCATATCCTCGAACGCAATTTCCGCTGCCGGGGCGGCGAGGTCGACCTCATCGCGCTCGACGGCGGCGTCCTCGTCTTCGTCGAGGTGAAAGTCCGGCGCACGCTGTCGCGCGGCGCGCCGATCGAAGCGGTGACGGCCGTCAAACAAGCGCGGGTCCGCAGGGCGGCCCAAGAATACCTCACGTTTTGCGGCCGCATCTTCCCGCGCATCCGCTTCGACGTCATGAGCGTTATGAAAACCGCCCGGAACACCGATATTACTCATTTGAAGGCGGCTTTTTCCACGAACGCATGAACATCGCCCAAGACAGCGTCCTCGCGAACCGTTACCGCATCGTCGAGAAGATCGGCGCCGGCGGAATGGCCGAGGTCTTCCGCGGCATCGACCACGTCCTCGAACGCGACGTGGCGGTCAAAGTGCTCACCGAGCGATCGGATGAGGTCTGCCGACGCTTTTTGCTCGAGGCGCAGTCGATGGCGCGCCTCAACCATCCGAACATCGTAGCGGTCTACGACGTCGGCGTCGACCGCGATCTCTCGTACATCATCCTCGAGTTCGTCAGGGGCAAGACGCTGCGCGAGATCGACCGCTCGAAGATCTCCTTCGATGGCGCCATCAACCTGATGGTGCAGCTGCTCGAGGCGCTGCAGTACGCGCACTCGCAAGGTATCATCCATCGCGACATCAAGCCGGGCAACATCATCGTCACCGACGACAACGCGCTCAAGGTGATGGACTTCGGCCTGGCACGTCGCATGACGGACGTCTCGAACCTGACGCAGAGCGGCGAGATCGTCGGCACGATCGCGTATCTGCCGCCCGAGCGCTTCTTGGGCAAATCCGGCGACAACACGAGCGATCTCTACTCGGTCGGCGTTCTGCTTTACGAGCTGCTCTCGGGTCGTCTCCCATTCACGCACGAATCGGGCGATCTCGTCGCGATGATGTTCTCGCACGTCAACGACCGGCCGCGGCCGCCGCGCCAGCTCAACCCGCTCATCCCGCCGTCGCTCGACCGCATCATCATGCGTCTGCTCGACAAGGATCCGGCGCGACGCTATGTCGACGCGGCCGCGCTCATCGCCGATCTGCGCTCGGTCCAGGCGCAGCTCGCGCGAGGTTCAGCCAAACAGGACAAAGCGAAATCGCACGAAGCGCCGGAGCCCGACGTCGATGAAGAGCTCGCAACCGCGCAAACGCCCGTCGCGCCCTCGAGCGGTCCGCCTGCTCCGGCCGGCACCGATCTTCCGGTCGAGCCGCCGAGCGGCGGTTATCTCAAGGGAGAGCTCGTCACGAGCAAGACCTTCACCGCCGCGCTCAAGCGCGTCATGCAAGGGATGATCAGCGCGCGCGCGCAGAATTGGAGCGAGGCCGAGGAGCATTACAGCGCTGCCGTCGGTATGCTCAAGCCGCTCAACCAGACCTCGGAGCTCGCGCGCACGTACGCGCGGCTCGGCGCCCTCTACGTCGCGAAGATCAGATCGTCGGGCAACCAACAGCCGAGCGACGTAGCGACCGCGCGGGAATATCTTTCCAAAGCGTTGCCGACGCTGCGCGACAAACGCATGATCGCCGACGTCAAGGAAGCTGAAGCGAACCTGCGAGCGCTCGACGCCGTCTGAGAGGCCCGCGAAACCGCCTGCTCGAACGCTTTCCGTCTACGTCATGAATCGTCTTCGTTACAAGATTTTCACGTCGTTTGCGTTCGGCGTCCTCGGCCTCATCGCGATCGCGCGGCTTTGGGCCATCGCACCGCCTTCCGCGCAGACGGTCGCTCCGTACGCGACGGCCGCGATCCTCGTCATCGCCGCATTTTGGCGCGGCGTCATCCTGCTGCGCGCGTCGCAGACGCGGGTGACGTAGCCGAGTGGAATTCATCATAGCGCACATCGGTTGGCTCATCGCGGCGGTGATCGTCGCGAGCATTACGTCGACACTCTATTGGATGCTGCATCCGCCCTCGAACAGGACGTTGCGGATCGCAGAGTCGGCGACGGAACAAGCACACAACATCGCGGGCAACGTCCTCGTCGTCTTCTCCGCCGACATCAGCTCCGAGGTCCTCATGGCGCTCGCGACGCGGATGGCGAAGGGCCAGCAGACGCAGCTCGTCGCGATCTACGTCATCGAGGTCCCGCTGACGCTGCCGATCGATGCCGACCTGCCGCAACAGGAACGTCAAGCGCTTGAAGTCCTCACGGCGGCGACCGAGATCGGCCGCAAGGTCGGGCTCGAGATACGAACGCACACGATCCGCGGCCGACAGACGGGACCGGCCATTATCGAGGCCGCCCGCGATGAAAACGCACGCCTCATCGTTATGGGTACGTATCGCGAACATCGGTACACAGGTGCGCCGCTCGCGAAAGTCATCGAGTACGTGACGACGCACACCCACGTCGACGTCCTCGTCGGCGTCTCGAGCGCGACCGAGCCGCGCAGCATGCTCAGTGTGGCCGCGCTGCCTCCAAAGGGAGAGCCGAAACGATGACCCGACGCGCGCTTGGACTGTCCGCGACGACCGGCGCCATTGCCCTAATCGCGATCTGTGCAACCCTCGCAGGCACTTGCGCCGCGGGCAACGCCGCGAGTGCGACGAGCGCGTCGAGCGGAGAGACGGCGCTAGCGAAGTTTGCGACCGTGTGGGATAAGCTCGGTTCGTACACCTGCTCGCTCAGCGCGCACGAAGTGCTCGGCACGCGCGTACAAGACCGCACGTACACTTTCGTCTTTCGCAAGCCGTACGATACGAAGATGGACATCACCGGCGGCGACGGCAAAGGCGGAGCCGCGGTTTGGCACGGCGGCGACACGCTTCGTGGTCACCAAGGCGGGTTTCTCTCGTTCGTGAAGCTCAATCTCAACATCCACGACTCGCGCGCGACGAGCATCCGCGGCACGACGATCGCGCAGGCGAACTACGGCGCGATCCTGGACCACGTCAAGTCGCTCAAAGGAACGATCGAGGCGACACCAGCGGACAACGGCACTTATATCGACTTCAGCGTCCCCGACCCCTCGAGTGACATGAACGTCACCAAAGAGCGCGTCGTGCTTGCCTCGAACGGCCTGCCTTCCGAATACGAACAATGGGAAGGTGATACGCTCGTTCGCCGTGTCGACTACACGGACGTCGTCATCGATCCCCACATCTCGGACTCGGCGTTTAATTTGTAACCGAATGACCGCGGCGGTCGAGATAAATCTCGACCGCTCCCTTTATGTGTGCGTGTGTGCGGTTATTCGCCGGCGAGTTCGCGGTCGGAGATCTCCTCGGCCGCTTCGGAGTAGGCTTGCTTCAGGGCGACGAGAGCCTTGTGTCGTTTCGCATCTGTAGGATCGGGCGTCGACTCGGCGCCGATCTCACCCGTCTCCGACACTCCGTATTTCTTCTCAAGGGCACCGACAAACGTGTCGATGTCGGTCTTCGCTTCGTCGACTTCGCGGATGAGGCGCTGCAGCTCTGAGGTCGGCGAGTGTTCGAGGGCCGCTAGTCGCTCGGCGTCGGTCGCCGGCTCGAACTTCTTCCACCGCGCGATGAGCGGATCGATCCGTTCCCAGAGATTGTCCGCCATACTCCTTTACCTAGCCGCGAGGTATCGTTTTCGAAGTTCGTCGAGCAGAACTGCCACAAGGATTACCGCGCCGAGGACGACCTCCTGCGCGTACGACTGGACGTTGAGCAGGTTCATGACGTTGTAGAGCACGCCGATGAGAAGCGCGCCGACGAACGTACCGCCGATTGACCCGCGGCCGCCCATGAGCGACGTGCCGCCGACGACGACTGCCGCGATGGACTGCAACTCGTAGCCGAGACCCGATTGCGGTATGCCCGAATTGAGGCGCGCGGCGAGCAGCAGGCTCGCGAGCCCGGCAAGCGCGCCGGAGATGATGTAGACGCCGAGCTTCACGCGGCCGACCGCGATGCCTGATAGCCGCGCCGCCTCTTCGTTGCCGCCGATCGCGTAGACGTACCGGCCGAAGCGCGTCTGACCGAGCACGAACGATGCCGCGATGACGACCGCGAGCATGATGACGATCGGGACCGGGATGCCGGGGATATGAACGAGCCGGCCGAGCGACTGGAGGAACAACCCGGAGCCGAGGTCGTTAAAACCGTTGTTGTCGATCTCGATCGGCGCGCCATTCGTGTACATGAAGGCGACGCCGCGCGCCATGAGCATCATCGCAAGCGTCGTGATGAACGGCGGCAACCCGAGCTTGACCACCGGCGTGCCGTTGATCGCGCCCGCCCAGCCGCCGACGCCGATGCCGACGACGATCGCGACGAGCAACGCAAGCCATGGCGTGTGGATCCCCGCCAGCGTGCCCGCCATGAGCACGCCCGTGAGCGCGACGAGCGAACCGACGGACAGATCGATGCCCGCGGTGATGATGACGAACGTCTGGCCGGTCGCGAGGATGGCGTTCACGGCGATCTGCCGTAAGATGTTGAGGACGTTGCCTGGCGCCAGGAAGTCGCCGTGCGTCGCGATGTTCACCGCGACGAGAAGCACGAGGAGGCCGACGGTGATACCGACGATGCGGTAGAGCGAAGCACGCGCCTTTTGCTTGAGAGCGTCGCCCGCTGCGGCCGCGGCTTGCGCCATCTACGCCGCCGTTCCCGTCGCGTAGCGGATGATAGATTCTTGGGTCGCCTCGCCGCGCGCGAAGACGTGGACTATGCGGCCTTGTCGCATCACCGCGAGCCGCATCGACATGCCGAGCACCTCCGGCAGTTCCGAGGATGCCATGATGATGCTCGTTCCACCGCGGCACAAGCCGATCATCAGCTCGTAAATCTCGGCTTTCGCGCCGACATCGATGCCGCGCGTCGGCTCGTCAAAACAGATGACCTTCGCCTTCTCCAACAGCCATTTCGCGAGGACGACCTTCTGCTGGTTGCCGCCCGAAAGATTGCGAGCCAACTGCTCGATCGACGGCGTCCGTATGCGCAGCTCGGCCGCAAGCTTGGCGACGGCGGAAATCTCTTCCCTCCGGTCGACGCGACCGTCGTGCGTGAACATCTCCAGGTGCGGCAGCGTCACGTTTTCGCGGACGCTCATGCCGAGGATGAGCCCTTGCGACTTGCGGTCTTCGGTGACCAGCGCGAGACCCGCGGCGATGGCATCGTGCGGACCACGGAGCCGGAGCGTGCTGCCTTCGAGCTCGACCTTCCCTTTCGGCAGCGGATCGGCGCCGCAGATGGCGCGGAGCAATGACGTCCGCCCCGCGCCGACGAGCCCGGCGATACCGAGGATCTCGCCGGGGTAGACGTCGAGGGAGACATCGTCGATGCGACCCGGGCTCGTCGCGCCGCGCACCGACAACTGGGGCTTGTCGCGCGGCGGATCGGGCGGCAGCGCCGGGAAATGCGCGTCCAGCGTGCGCCCGACCATCAGCCGGATGACGTCGTCTGGAGTGTATTTCTTCGCGTCGCCGGTCTCGACGTAGCGGCCGTCGCGGAAGACCGTGATGCGGTCGGCTATCGTGAATATCTCGTCCATGCGGTGCGAGATGTAGACGACGGCGACGCCTTGCTTCGTCAGCGTCCGGATGATCTCGAAAAGCCGGCCGACTTCGTCTTGCGTTAGCGCGGCGGACGGCTCGTCCATGACGATGACGCGCGCGTTGACCGACAACGCCTTCGCGATCTCCACCATCTGCTGCTGGGCGACCGATAAGGTCCGCACCTCGGCGAGTATCGGCAGGTCGACGCCGAGGCGCTCGAGGACCGCGAGCGTCTGCGCGCGCAGCGCCGGTCGATCTATCGCGAGTCCTTTCACCGGCTCGCGCCCGAGCATCACGTTCTCCGCGACGTTCAGGCTCGGCACCAAGTTGAACTCCTGGTAGATGACCGCGATACCGCGCTCTTCCGCCGCTTTCGGCGACGTCAGATGGACCGGCTTTCCTTCGATGTCGATCTCACCCGAGTCGGCTTGGATCGCACCGGCGAGGATCTTGACGAGCGTCGACTTTCCTGCGCCGTTCTCGCCGACGAGCGCGTGCACTTCGCCGGTGCGCACGTCGAAGTCGACGCCCGAAAGCGCCTGCACGCCCGGGTACGACTTCGACACGCCGTGCATCGCCAGATACGGCGTCACGGCCGGCGCGACCGCGTCAGCCACGCTCTACGGCTTCACGGGCCCCGTGTACGATCCGACACTCACGGGTATGACCTTCTTCGGCGTCTTGCCGTTGAAGTAGTCGTGGATCGCGTCGATCGTCAACTGTCCTATCATATCTGGATGCTGCTGCGGATCGCCGATCATCTCACCCGAGTCGATCGCTTTGCGTCCGATTGGACTCGCGTCGTAGCCGACGATCTTGATCTTGCCGATCTTGCTCGCCGCTTTCACCGCCGCGACCGCTCCGAGCGCGGAGTTGTCGTTGATGCCGAAGATGCCGGCTAGATCGGGCAGGCGCTGGAGCAGGTTGTCGGTGACCGACTCCGCTTTGCCCTCGTCGCCGCCGGCGTCTTGATCTGCGACGATCTGCACCGCCGGGCATTTCGCTTGCACCTCAAGTTTGAAACCCTTCACCCGATCTTGGACCGACGTCACCTCGGGCTGATCGATGATCGCGACCGTGCCCTTGCCCGCGAGCGCCTTGCACATGAGATCGGCTGCGACTCGTCCGCCTTGTATGTTGTCGGACGCGACGTGAGCGATCACCGTGCCGTGAGAGGCCGTGCTCGCGATGTCCGCGGTGAAGACCGGAATGTTCGCTTGGTTCGCCTCGACGATCGCGGGGCCGACCGCTTTCGAATCGGCCGGCGTCAGAACGATCGCGTCGACTTTCTTGCTGATGAAGTCCTCGACTTGCGATTGCTGTCGCGCTGCATCGCGATTCGCGTCGACGAAGGTGACGGTATAGCCGTACTTCACGGCCT
Source organism: Candidatus Eremiobacteraceae bacterium (assembly GCA_035710745.1). Taxonomy (NCBI): domain Bacteria; kingdom Bacillati; phylum Vulcanimicrobiota; class Vulcanimicrobiia; order Candidatus Eremiobacterales; family Candidatus Eremiobacteraceae; species Candidatus Eremiobacteraceae bacterium. The sequence goes on from DASTCX010000033.1 coordinate 17,334, forward strand.
CCGCTTTCATGCCGGCTTCGAGATCTTCGTAGAACTGCGCCTGAAGGTCTTGGATCGACACGCCGATGGTCTTGCCGCCGCCGGCGGCTCCGTTCGGACCGCCCGATTGCTGCTGAGATTGGGAGCAGGACGTGACCGAAAGGGTGAGTCCTACGAGTGTCATCGCGATGAAAAACCGGCGAAATGCTGTGGATATCAATTCGTCCCTCCAGTACCAGCGGGCTGAAATCCCGGACCGTGGACCGTAAATGTGCGGTTCCGGGCATATTTGGCCGTTCCTATCCACACGGCAAAAGCAGAATCGTGTGGATATGTGGATAGATGGGTTGTCGTGACCTTAACCCCCATCGAGCGCTCGAACGCGCCTCTAGAGCACCGTTTATTCAAGCGGCGACGGGCATCCCCCGGGCGAATGCCGCCGCCATGACAAGCGCCCGCAGCGCGGTGCTCGTAGCCACCATACTCGGTTCGAGCATGGTTTTCATCGACGGCACCGCCGTCAATGTCGTGCTGCCCGTGCTCCAAACCGACCTCCATGCCAATGCCGTGCAGCTCCAATGGGTGGTCGTCGGCTACTCGCTTTTCTTGTCGTCGCTCATTCTCGCGGGCGGATCGCTCGGCGACCACTACGGCCGGCGAAAGATGTTCGTCATCGGGACCGTCGTCTTCGCCGCCGCTTCGATCGCGTGCGGTTTCGCACCGAACGCAGCTGCGCTCATCATCGCGCGATGCATCCAAGGGATCGGCAGCGCGATGCTGACGCCGGGCAGCCTCGCGCTCATCGGCGCGAACTTCGACGAGCAGTCGCGCGGCAAGGCGATCGGCACGTGGTCGAGCGCGACCGCGGTCATGGCGGCGCTCGGCCCGGGGCTCGGAGGCTTCCTCGCCCAGCACGTCTCATGGCGGTCGATCTTCTTCATCAACGTGCCGCTCGCGATCGGCGTCGTCATCATCGCGCTTCGAGCCGTTCCCGAAAGCCGCGATCACGAACGCGTCCATCACCTCGACTGGCTTGGCGCGTTCGCGTGCACCGCCGGCCTCGGGCTCATCGCCTACGGGCTCACGTTCGCCTCGACGACGTGGACGATCGTCGGCGTCATCCTGCTCGGCGCGTTCGTCGTCATCGAAGCGCGGTCGAAGTCGCCGCTCGTCCCGCTCGATCTATTCCGGTCGCCGACGTTCAGCGCCGTCAACGCTCTGACGCTCTTGCTCTACGGCGGGTTGGCCGGCGTCACGTTCTTCTTGCCGTTCGAGATGATCCAGGTCGACGGATATACGCCGACCGCCGCCGGCTTCGCGTTCTTGCCATTCATCGCTATCATCTTCACGCTCTCGCCGATCGCGGGTGCGCTCATGCCGAAGATCGGCGCGCGCGTCATGCTCGTCGTCGGCCCGCTCGTCGTCGCGGCCGGATTCGTACTGCTCGGGCTCGCCGGCGGTCACATCGACTATTGGACGGCGTATCTGCCCGCGATCGTCGTCATCGGTATCGGAATGGGCTTCACCGTCGCGCCGCTGACGACGACCGCGATCGATGCCGCCGACGCCGACCAAATGGGCGTCGCTTCGGGCGTCAACAACGCCGTATCGCGCGTCGCGGGCATGCTCGCGATAGCCGGTCTCGGCGCGCTCGTCCTCTCTCTCTTCTCGAACGACTTGCAACGCGAGCTCAAGGCGGTCGGCGTGCCGCCGTCCGTCGCGAGCGCCGTCATGGCTCAGCGCGCCTCGCTGGCAGCGACGACCGCGCCGGCGGACTCGGATGCTGCGACGAAGGCGCTGGTGCATCGTGCGGTCGACGGCGCGTATCTCGCAGCGTATCGGATCGTCATGTTCGCGTGCGCCGGCCTAGCGGCTGCCGGCGCACTCGTGGTTGTCGTCTCGGTCGCGCCACGGCGCGTGCCAAGACCGGTCACACCGATCGCCTAAGGGCTGCTCGAGCTTCTGCGCGCAGGCCGCCGTTCAATGAGGCCGCTTCGTCTTTGCGTGGCGCTGCCGCTGGGCATGCGCTACCGGGACCATCGGCAGCCGCGCCGCATCGACTCCGAAACGTCTGGCGACGATCCGGTATTCGAACGGCACATCCGAGCGGCCGCCTTCGAGTTCCCGCACGACGAAGCCGCCCGGCGAGCGCGCCGCAACGTACAAGCCCTGGCAGTCGCCGTCGGGCGTGACGAACACCCGATAGCCGGCGTTCGTATCGATCACGTTCGAGAACGAAGGGTCGAGCGCGACCCGCGCGACGCCGTTCACGAGCGCCGCATCGCCGGTGTCTTCGATCGTCGGTTCGCTTTCGAGCGCCGAGTACTCGGAGACCGAGCGCGTGCGCTTCCCTCCGAGCGCGCACCCGCTATGGCACGCACCCGCGGTCGTGAGCAGTCCCGAGATGCTGAGATTTCCGCGGTCGTCGAGATTCATCATCATCGCATCGTTCCCGTCGAACGCCGACATGACGTAGTCGGACGTGTTCGCCTCGCCGGCGAACATCCACACGACCGGATTCGAGCCGGAAGACGTGAACTCGCCCGCCGGCTTACAGCAACCGCTGTCCGCCATGAATCCGCTGGTCACGAACGTGCCCGCTTGTGAGGTGACCGCGAAGATGTCATTGCCGCTCGGGTCGACCGCTTCGATCATGTCGTTGATGCTGCCGGAGCCACCTTGGACGAACACCTCGGGCAAGCTCGCGTTCGGCCCTTGATTCGCGAACAACGCGGTGCCTTGCTGCGCGAACGCGTACAGCGAGTTAGCGTTGGGACCGTAAGCGAAAGCGTGGAGCGCGTCGCTCGCGGTGCTGCCGTCGGCGAGCACTCCCGCGCTGTTGTTGTTGTGCGTCGACGACGTGTTGCGGCCGGCCACGCCGAAACCACCGGCCGCCGAATTCTGCCCGTACACGCCGCTCGCCGCAGACGAGCTGAACCCTTGCACGCCGTTGAGATTGGTCGACGTCCCCGTCACACCGGAGCCGTTGACCGATATACCGGTCACGCCCGAGTTGAGCGTCCCTGTCGTGCTCGTGTCCTGGCCAAGCACGCCCGCTTTCCCCGCGGGCTTGCCGGCGCTCTTGAACTTCGTGAGACCTTCGAGGCCCGAGCCGTTCGTCGATACACCTTTCACGCCGTCGCCGCTCTTCGTGTTATCCCATTCCAAACACGGCGCGGTCGAACCGCACGTCATCACCGACTCGATCATCGCGCGCGCTGGTGCGCTCGTCGCGACGAGAGCGAGCGCGCCTGCCGCGATCACCGCAGCTAAGCCGAGACGAGCCGCCGCCCTCATGACCGGCCACCGAAGATGTGCGTCGACGGGTGATGCGGCTTCGCATTCGTGCGGACGTTGACCATGGGCAATCGCGCGACGCTCACGCCGAAGCGATGCGCGACGATCCGATACCCGAAGCTGACGTTCGAGCGTCCACCCTGAAGTTCTCGTACGACGAAGCCGTGCGCCGAACGCTGCGTCACGAAGAGGCCGCGGCAATCGCCCTCAGGTGTCACTGTGACGATATACGGTATGTAGGCGTTGATGATGTTCGCGAATTTCGGATCGAGCGCGACCTGCGCGACGCCGTCGACGAGCGACGCTTCGCCGTTGTCCTCGATCGTCGGCTCGCTCTCGGCCGGCGTATACTCGCGAACGGCGTGCACCCGCTTGTGGTTGACGATACAGCCGCCGCTGCACGAACCATCCGAATAGAGAAGTCCGCTGATGCCGATGTTGCCGATGTCGGTTATCCCGGCGACGTCGGTGCCGTTGACGTCGTTGACGGTGAGCACTTCGAAATCAGTGCCGGAGCCGCCGCCGTAGACGTTGAGCGGGGGCGTCTGATAGTCGGAGCCTTCGAATACCGACGCGAACGGCGCGCTCACCTCGAAATCGGTGTGGAACCACGTGACGCTGCTGGACATGCTGAGCACGGTCCCGTTGGGCCCATCGGCGTGGATGATATCGTTGCTGTTGCTCGGGTTCGTGTCTTCGAGCGCGAGCTCAGGAGCGAGGTTATTGCCGCCCTGATTTGCGACGAGTGACGATCCTTGCTGCGAGAACGCGTAGATCGCGTTCGCGGTCGATCCGGTGCCGAACGCGTGCAGTCCGTCGTCGTGCGCGCCGCCGTCGGCGAGCACGCCCGCGCCGCCATTGTCGTGCGTCGTCGCCGTGTTGCGCCCCGCCACGCCGAACCCGCCCGCGACCGAATTCTGTCCGTAGACGCCGCTCGCTCCCGAAGCGCTGAAGCCTTGCACGCCGTTGAGGTTGGTCGACGTGCCGGTCACACCGGCGCCGTTGACCGACACGCCGCTCACGCCTGAGTTGAGTCCGCCACTCGTGCTCGTGTCCAGGCCAAGTACGCCAGCTTTGCCGACTGTCTTGCCGGCGCTCTTGAACTTCGTGAGCCCTTCCAGACCCGCGCCGTTGCTCGAGACGCCCTTCACGGCGTCTCCGCTTTTCGTGTTATCCCATTCCAAACACGGCGTTGTCGACGCGCACGACATCGCCGCCTCAATCATCGCCCGCGCGGGCGCGCTGGACATCACGCCGAACGATCCGGCGGTCAGCAAGATCGCGACGAGCGCGACCCGCCGTTTCACTCCCTTGGCCATTTCACTAGCCCTCCTGTGCGGATGCTAGCAACGCGGCATGCCGCGTGCGTACGCGATGGAGGGTCAGCGAGACGCTACGCCCGTTCGAGCTCCTGGAACACGCCGCTGATGCGGGTGCCGTCCCAGTGGTAGAGGAGATGGCCGATCTCCCGGCAGCGCGACAGCGCCTTCGGCCGGAACACGGCCGCGCATTGCCCGCCGGGATCGCGGACGCTGTCGTAGACGACGCCGAACGAGCCGGCCGCCCTCAGCTTGACGCCGAATTTGCTTGACTCGGCGTACGAATCCGGGTCGTAGATCTTCGGCAACGCGGCGCGCATGCCGCGGATGTCGTGCATCGACGCGCTCAGGTGCGCGGCGTAGATCCGCATGTGCAGATGCATCGGCCCGCGTTGCGTCTCTTGCAAGAATTTCGTGCGGTGATACTTGGTCTCGCGGATCGCGGTGTTGAGCGCACGGCCCGCATAGAAGACGCCGTAGTTGCCGTCGGAGAAGCGGCTGCCGTTCGGGTTGAGGTGCGTGAACGCTGCCATGATCGGCGTGCTGCCCGGCCCCCGCAACCGTTCGGCCGCTGGGATGAGCGACATCTCGCCGAGCTGTTGGCGCACGCGAGGGTTCGTCTCCGCTTCCGCCTCGATGAGGTTGTCGATGTCGGCTGGGTCCGCGACGCGCTCGAAAAGACTCTTCGACGGATAGAGGCTCGGCACGAGACGGTAGCACGGCTGCCAGGCGATGCGCCTGACGGGCGGATCGCTCATGCCCAACCGCCGCGCTCGGCGTCGAGGTATTGCCTCACCGTGTAAAGGTCGGCGACCTTGCCCGACAGCATCCGGTCGAGCGCGCTCTTGCCGCCGAACAGCGGGTTCGCGTTCGATGCTTTGATCCACGTGTCTGCTTCGCGGGGATCGGGCAGCAGTATCTGGAGATCTTTGAAGATGCCGAGGATGTAGCTGATCCGCTCTTGGGTGTCCGGCGGAAGCGGCGGATCCTCGTCTTTGCGCCACTTGAAATACGTGGAACGCGACGGGTTGCCGAGAAGCACGCGCTGTTGCTCCGCCGACAGCCCCCACATGTCGGCGATGCGGACGAAGGCGTTCATGAGCGAGCGGTTGCGCGCGTGGCGCGCCGGCTCGTGGCGTGGCGTTGGTGTTCGAGGCATGTCGGCGGCTGTGGCTACGTCCTATCGGTCTTCTGGCTGTTGGACTTTCCTGGTATTATAGTCCGAATTCGGACCGACGGTCAAGCGCGGGTTGTCACAGCCTATGGCGCGCGCGCGATAGTCTAAGCCGGATGTTAGCGATCGGATACTCCGCCGCGGTGCGCGGCATCGAGGCGTATGTCGTCAGGGTCGAAGTCGTCGGCGTGCCGGTCGCGCAGACATCGATCCACATCGTCGGCCTCGCCGACCGTTCGATACAAGAATCGAAAGAACGCGTCGACGCAGCCGTGCGGTCGTGCGGCTTCCTCTTCCCGACGTACAAAGTCGTCGTGAACTTGGCGCCGGCCGACATCCGCAAGGAAGGCGCGGCGTTCGACGTCGCGCTCGCGCTCAGCGTCCTCGCGATGGACCAGCAGCTCGACGCCAAGCGCCTCGGGAGCCTCGTGGCCATCGGCGAGTTGGCGCTCGACGGCGCGGTCAAGCCGGTAGGCGGGGTGCTGCCGATCGCTATCGGCATCAAACGCGCCGGCTTCAGACACCTCGTCTTGCCGGCGGACAATCTCGCAGAGGCGGCGCTCGTCGATGGCCTTGTGCTTCATCCGGTGCGGACGCTCCATCAGGCGGTCGAAGTCGCGCTTGGACGAAGCATGATCGGCGTGCGATCGGGCGGCGCCGCGAGCCGCGGCTCGCATCCGGAGACCACGGTTCCGACGTATGCCGAAGACTTCGAGGACGTCCGCGGTCAAGAGCGCGTCAAACGCGCGATGGAAGTCGCCGCGGCCGGCGGGCACAACGTCCTCATGGTCGGTGCGCCGGGAAGCGGCAAGACGATGCTCGCAAGACGCATGCCTTCCATATTGCCCTCGATGTCGACCGACGAGGCGCTCGACGTCACGAAACTCTATAGCGTCAGCGGGCTCCTGCGCGAGAAATCGCGCCTCGTGACGACGCGGCCGTTTCGCTCACCCCACCATACGGTCACGGCGAACGCGCTCGTCGGCGGAGGATCGACTCCACGACCCGGCGAGGTCTCGCTCGCACACCACGGCGTGCTCTTCTTAGACGAGCTGCCCGAGTTTCCGCGAAGCGTCCTTGAGGTTCTCCGCCAGCCGCTCGAGGACGGCAGCGTGACGGTCAGTCGCACGTCCGGTAGCGTCACGTATCCGGCGCGCTTCATGCTCGTCGCGAGCCTGAATCCGTGTCCGTGCGGGTACCACGGCGATCGGCTTCGAGGCTGCTCGTGCAGTCCGCAGACGATCCGCAAGTACCTATCGCGCGTCTCCGGCCCGCTTCTCGACCGCATCGACATCCACGTCGAGGTGCCGCGGCTGCCCTACGAGGACATGTCACGCCACAGCGCTGCAGAGCCCTCGGCTGCGATCCGCGCGCGCGTCGAGGTGGCTCGAGCGCGACAACGTCAACGTGGACGCGGGCTATGCAACGCAGCCGTTGCAGTCAAGCAGCTACGCGATTTCTGCACGCTCGATGGACACGGTCGCCAAGTCCTCGGCGCCGCGGTGGCTCGGCTTCACTTATCGGCGCGCGCTCACGATCGGATCTTGCGCGTCGCGCGGACGCTCGCCGACCTCGATGGGCTCGAATCCATCGCGCCCGCGCATCTAGCTGAAGCGATCGGCTATCGCAGTCTCGACCGTTCGCTTTGGGAGGTCTAAGAGACGCTAGCGAAGTCCGACATACGGGCCCATGAGCGTGGCCTCGCGATGGCTCACGTGCAGGTCCCAGATCGATTTGACGTCGGCGATAGACTCTCGCGCGGTATACGTCAACATCATGGGCACGTCGTAGACGCCCCAATCCGGCGTCGCCAGCCCGACCGCATCGATGCCGAGGTTCGTGCAGTCGTAGACGGCTCTCGGCATATGGTACTCTTGCGTCACGAGGATCGCCCGCGTGACGCCGAAGATCGCTCTCGCTCGATAGCAGCTGTCGTAGGTGTCGAAGCCGGCGTAGTCGAGCGTGATCGCGCCGCGCGGCACGCCGCGGTGCAAGGCATACGCGAACATCGCGGTGACCTCATCGTAATCCGGCCGGCTGTTGTCGCCCGAGAACAACATATGCTCGACCTTGTGGCTTCGGTAGAGCGCGACGGCCGCATCGACGCGATCCGCGAGCATCGCAGACAGCGTGCCGTCGGGCATGACGTATGCCCCGAAGACGAGAGCGACCGGTCGCGATGGTACCGCAGCGACCGATGCGAAGCGCGACTCACCAGTCGCGCGCACGACGTATGCTTGCACTCCCATGCAGGCGACGGCGGCGCAGATCCCGACGAGGACGAATGCGGCGGCTGCTCGCTTCGCTCTAGACCACACCGGCCGGTGCCTTGTTCTCGCTCATGAACGTCGCGTAAACGCCGGCATCGGAGATCGCGTCACGTACCGCCTGCGCGAGCAGTTCGTACCGCCAGCAACCCGACAGCACGTACGCGTCGCCGATCGGATTGCGGACGACGAACGTCGGCCGCACCTGCACGTTGTACGCCGCGAAGGCTTCGCTCGACGCCTTGATCCGCGCAAGCGTCTGCGGGTCGTCCATCGCGCGTTCCAGATCGGCCGCCTTGAGATCGCCTGCTTTCGCCGCAGTCGCGACGCACACGTCACGCCGGCCCATGTGGTGGCCCTCGATCATCGCACCGCGCGCGAGCGCGAGCCGCACGCGGTCATCGACGCAGCCGAGCCCGCGGGCCGCTTCTGCGGCAAGGTCGGCCCACTTCGGGCCGTCCTCACGCCCCTCGAGCCAGACCGAGTTGAGCATCGTACCGGTCACCGCGTTCGTACGCTTGTAGTAGAACTCGAGCATCTCGCGCGAGTAATCGAGCGAATCGCGCAGAGACGCGATCCGCCACTCGTAGTCGAGCCGTTCGCCGAACTCGCGCCGGACGCGGTCGAGCGCATCCTCAGCGATGAGACACCACGACGAGAGGACGTCGACGAAATACGTGAGCTTGACCTTGGTCATCATGCCGCCTTCATGAGCTGAGCGAGGGCGCGTTTGATATCGGCGACGTCGACCTGCGTCTGCGTGGCGATCCGCAGCAGCAGTTCTTCCTGTACTTCTTGGTGACGGAGCAGCCGCGAGATATTCTCGTGATCGGCTTCGGCGCGCAACTCGGCGTGTTCTGCGGATTGCTTTTCGGCGACGGCGATGATGAAGATCAGGATGAGCTGGATGATGTTCGAGATCGTGAGCAAGAAGACGAACGGATAGGGATCGAAGCGCGTCGCCATTCCTACGATGACCCACGCGACTTGGAAGGCGATGGCGAGGAACAGCGCAAGGGGCGCACCTGTAGCGTCGGCGATAGCCTTGCAGAACTTCTCGATGGGACTGAGGCTCTTTTCGTGCTCTTCGTTGACGTCGCGGATCTGCGGATGGTCTTCGACGTCCTGCGTCGGGTCATCGACAATCGACGTAGTCTCAGGCGGCATGGCGTTACCTCCCGCGCGAACGTTTCAACCATTGTCGGGAGCGCTCCCGCGCGTGACAGCGGCAAGGGGATGCCGCACTGGTTCGTCGCCATCGATACCGTCCGGCTGCGACGATCGCTCGTCGGCGAAAATGCACGCGCGGTGAACGCGGCGCTCGCGCCCGCCGCCAAAGCGGCCCGTCTCTGCCTCATAGATGCGACCGTCATCGCGTGCGGCGTCCGTGCAGTAGTAGCAGCGGCTCGGCCATCCGTGCGGCTTTTCGCGCGCCGTCTTGTCGCGCTCTCGCGCCGGCCGGGTGTGTCGTGGCGGCAGACGTTTCGAATGGCGGCGCTCGCACCCGCTGCCGTTCCCGCCGCTCGCGCGCTCGTGCGCGAGATGCAAACGACCGACGAGGAAGCAACGATGATCGCGACATCCGCCACGGCGAAACGCGCGGGCGATACCCGCAAGCTTGCGACGCTCGTGCGCCACGTCGAGCGTTCCGTCGATTCCGCTCTCGGGGCGGACGAAGCGGCCGCACGCATCCGCCGGTACGTGTCGGAGCACGATGCGCCGGCTGACGATCGCGTGGCGTTCGGCCGGCTGTGCACGGTCGTCTTCGCACAGGGGATCGGATACGAAGCCGTCGCGGCACGGGCCGGCGGCTTCACCGAGGCGTTCAGCGGCTTTGACCCCGCTGCCGTCGCCGCTTACGACTCGAAACGCGTCGAGTCGCTGCTCCAAGCGCCGATCGTGCGCAACGCGGCGAAGATCAACGCGTGCGTCGAAAATGCTCGCCGCTGGATGGAGCTCGCGAAGGCCCACGGCACGTATGTCGGCCGGATCGCGAGCGCTGCGGCGGCGGACGATCCTGCGAGCGGATGGCTAGCGCTTAGCGGCATGCTTCGCGAGGACTTCGTCCACCTCGGCGAATCGACCGCGGGCCAAGTCCTCAAGCATCTAGGTTTTTTCACGGCGTTCGCGCATCCCGGCGCACGCCGAGTCGTCGAGCGGCTTGGTTTTATCGGACCTGATGCGCCGTCGCCCGCGCTTCAAAAGCTGCTCGGCGGCGCCGCGCAGCGGCTCGGCCGCGATCCGTACGCGCTCGAAGCGACGCTCGCGCTATTCGCCGGGATCGGTCCGTGCAAGAAAAAACCCGCATGCGATGCATGCGAGCTTGCCGATCGGTGCCCGAGCGCGAACGTCTCGGCCTAGGTGCGATCGATCTCGAGTTCGGTCTCGATGAGCCTTCCTATGCCGCGCCGGATGTGAAGCGCGGCCGACGACCGCCGCGAGCTGACGGCGCGCGCGAGCCGGCCGTTGACGAACTCGAGCGCGACCGCATCGTCGACCGCATAGCCTGCGGGCAACTTACCCGTCTTGATCAGTCTGCGATAGACCCGTTGGCGGCCGGCCTCGGTATCGAAATGTGGGCAGAAGCTGCCGCGCAGCCAGCCGAGGCATGACATCCGATCGAAGCGCCCGGGAAACGAGTCGGTGAGGCCGGACTCGAACCAGCATAGTCCGCCCGCGCTCGAACCTGACAGGATGACCCCGCGGTCATACGCGCGGCGAACCGCTGTATCGAGCTTCCAGAGCCGCCAGAGCGCAAGCATGTTATACGTGTTGCCGCCCCCGACGAAGATGAGGTCTTGGCGGCTGAGCAGGCGCGTGAAATCTTCGGTCGGCGCCGCGTAGAGCGCGAGCGTCGTCGGACGTCCGCCGAGCCGCTTGATAGTCGCTTCGATGCGTCGGATGGTCGCGGCGCTGTCTCCGCAGGCGGTCGGGATGAAGCATACCCGCGGACGGCGTTTGCGGGTCTGAGCGAGCAGCCATCGATCGAACGTCGGCCGAGGCGTGCGCGCGGAAAAAGCGCCGCCGCCGATCGCGATGATTCGCTTCAATGCTTCCGGCCTCGAGCGACTTCAGCCGCCAGCGAATCCGGCTTCCCGCGAAACTCGGTGCGCTCGATCGCTCCCGATGCGATGCCAGAGACGATGCGAGCGATCGCGGCGTTCGCCGGCGCGGAGGCACCCGCGCCTTCCGCAGCGCGTGCGACGGCTCCATTGAGCGCGTCGACCTCGGTCACTTTACGCCCGGAGCGCACGTCGATGAGCAACGACGGTAGCTTGTCGCCGCGCGCCGCGGCGACGCGCTTCGCGAGCACGCCGCGCAGCAAGGACGGCGACAGCAGCGATATAGCCGCGACGAGCAGCGGCACAGGAAAGTCGACGAGGCCGACGGGAGCGATGCGCAGCCGGCGCATGACGTCGACCGCTTCGACGAGCGACTCGCGCTCGACGGCGAACGCGCCGGCATTCGCGTAGACCTGCGCCGGCGTCCAATCGAGCGCGGCGCACACGCCGTTCGCGATGAGATTCATGCAGAGCTTCGACCATTTGAGCGCACGCCAATCACCCGCAGCCCGCGTGCGCAATCCCGTGGACTCCAGGGCCGGCAGCAACCAGTTGTGCGGCGTCGATCCCACGGGTGCGAACGATAGGCCGCCTTTGGCGGCTGCGACGACGGTCGTCTCATCTTTTTTCTCGACGGCTGTCGTCAACGCTCCCGCGGCGATGCGGTCGGCTCCGAACGCGGCGGCAAACGCTTCTTCGTTACCCAACCCGTTCTGAACGTTGAGGATCGTCGACTCGGCGCACGCGCGTACCGCACGCAGCGATTCGATCGCCTCGGCCGTCGAGTACGCTTTCAGGGCGACGACGGCGAGTTCGAAAGGATCGCGCAAGGATCTATCGCCTGCCGCCGAGGCCGAGCCGACCGACACGGGCCATTCGTCATCGCCGATTCGCAGCGTGACGCCGCTGCGCGCGATCGCGTCGGCCGTCGCGGGCCGCGCGAGTAGTACCGGTTCGTGTCCGCCAAGGCGGAGACGCGCGGCGAGATACGTGCCGACCGCGCCCGCGCCGACGATCAGCGCGCGCACGTCAGGTCCCGCCGGTCGTGCCGGTCGATCCGAAGCCGCCGCTGTCGCGCTGGGTCGACGGCAATTCGCCGACGCGTCTGAACTGCGCGCGTTCGACCGGCGCGACGATGAGCTGCGCGATGCGCTCGCCCCTTCGGATGACGAAGGGTTCGCTGCCGTGGTTGATGAGGACGATGCCGACCGGGCCGCGATAGTCCGCGTCGATCGTTCCCGGTGAGTTCAAGCATGTGACGCCGTGCTTGATGGCGAGGCCGCTTCGCGGGCGCACCTGCGCTTCGTACCCGCGCGGCAGCGCGATCGCGATCCCCGCCGGCACGAGCGCACGTCCACCGGGCGCAAGCGTGAGATCGGTCTCGACGGCGGCGAAAAGATCGCAGCCTGCGGCGTCCGCGGACATATAGGAAGGAAGCGGCAGACCTTCTCCGCCGGGCAAGACGCGGATCTCGACGACGACGGCGTCGTCACCGCGCTCGCTCACGACGCGAACGATCCGCTAGCGCTGCGGCTTGCCGAGCAGTTGTGCCAGCTCTTCTTGAAACGTCTGGAGATCGAACTCGCGATAGACTGAGGCGAAGCGGATGTAGGCGACTTTGTCGAGCGTTCGCAGCGCACCCATGATGAGCTCGCCGACCGCGCTCGACGGGATCTCGCTCTCGCCGCGTGCGTAGAGATCGCGCTCGATCGAGTCGGTGACCTCTTGCATCTGTGCATCGGAGATCGGCCGCTTCTCGCACGCCTTGCGGAGGCCGCCGATGACTTTGTCGCGATTGAAAGGTTCGCGGCGGCCATCCTTTTTGACGACGAAGAGGCGCCCGCTTTCGATGCGCTCGTAGGTGGTGAATCGTTGCCGGCACGATTGGCATTCGCGCCGGCGCCTCACCGCGGCGTCGTCTTCGCGGCTATCGACGACGCGGCTGTCGCCGCTGCGACAGACGGGGCAAAGCAACGGATGGGGATCCTAGGATGAAGCTCCGATTTTGAAGAGCTTCGTCGAACAATCGGGGCACACGCCTTGGACCGCGGGGCGGCCGTTCTTCATCGTGACCTGTGTCGGGTCTTTGATCTCTTTCTTCGCCTTGCACTTCACGCAGTACGCTTCCGGCATCGAGTCACTCCTATCATCGGGTCATCGGGGCAAGCCGCCGCGAAGGACCGCATGCCCTAGCTACGAAGGCCCGTTCGTCATCATGGAACGGGACGACGTTCATGCAGTTTTCTTCGACGCGGGCTACACGCTCCTGTGTATGGACCCGCCCCAAGAAATCTTATTTTTGCAGGTATGTTCCGACTTGGGTATCGCGATAGACGACACTCGGCTTGGAAATGCGGTGAGCGATGCCAACGTGATGCTCGCGCCGCGAACTCCGGCGAGCGTTCGTCGTCCGTATTCCGTCGATCGCGTCGACGCGTTCTGGATCGAGTATCATCGCATCGTGCTCGAAGGCTGCGCCGTCGATCCCGCCGCCATCGGTCTCGCCGAGCCGGTTTATCGGACGTTCTCCAAGCGCTTGGGATGGCACGTCTATGACGACGTACGGCCTTCGCTCGCCGGACTGAAGGCTCGCGGCATCAGGCTCGGCGTCATCTCGAATTGGACGGGCGACCTCGAAGACGTCCTGAAACGCATCGATCTCCACTCGCCTTTCGACGTCATCATCGACTCCGCGCGGCTTGGGCACGAGAAGCCCCACCCGGAGATCTTCGCCGAAGCGCTGAGGCGTGCCGGCGTACGGCCCTCGGCGGCGCTCCACGTCGGCGACTCGATCGAACATGACGTCGAAGGCGCGCTGGGGTCTGGGCTGCGGTCCGTGCTCATCGACCGAACTGGGCGTCACGCCGCGTTCGATCGCGCACCGCGCGTCGCCGACCTTTCCGAGCTCGCGACGCTCCTCTAACCTCCGCTATTTTGACGCCGCGCGCGACCGGCGTGATGTCGAGATCATGGACTCGCTCGACGATGGCTACGCGATGGCGGTGGCGGGGGCGCTCGTGTGGACGCCGCGCCTGCTTCGCGCGTGGCTCGATAAATGCGGATCGTCTCGCGAAATCCTTGCGTGGGTCACAGAACACGACGCACCGCCAGAAGGAGCGCCGGCGCTGAGCCGTTCGGCGATCGAGCGCCTACGCGCTATCGAAGACGATAAGGCGCATGGCGCGATCGAGGCGCTCGCTGCGAGCGGTTCGCGTCTCGTGCGCGATCGTGACGCAGACTATCCAGTGGCGCTCAACGATCTCCCCGACCCGCCTCCGCTCCTCTATGTGAGGGGCTCGATAGAAGCGCTTGGCGCGCGGGCGATCGCGATCGTAGGGAGTCGAGCTGCGACGACGTACGGGCGTCAGGTTGCCGGATCCCTAGCCGCCGATCTCGGCGCTTTCGGCGCGTGTATCGTGTCAGGGCTCGCGCGCGGGATCGATGCGTGCGCGCACGGCGCCGCGCTTGCGGCGAAAGCGCCGACCGTCGCGGTCATCGGATCGGGTATTTCGGCGCTCTATCCACCCTATCACGCATTGCTCGCGGACGAGATCGTCGCTTCCGGCGGGGCGGTCGTGTCGGAGTTCCCGCCTCGTGAGGCCGCACGAGCTCACCACTTCCCGATGCGCAACCGCCTTGTCGCTGCGCTCGCGCGCGCAACGGTCGTCGTCGAAGCAGGACGTCGGAGCGGCGCGCTTATCACGGCGCGGCTCGCGGGCGATCTCGGTCGAGACGTGTACGCGATCCCCGGCGACGTCACGCGGCCGACCAGCGTGGGCACGAACGACCTCATCAAGGACGGTGTGACGCTGGTGACGAGCGGTGCCGACATCGCGTCGCTTCTCGGTTGGGATGCGCTGTTCGAGCGCGAGAAGGCCACGGAGTCTTCGCGCGATGATCCAGTCCTCGCGCGGCTCACGGCGGCGGGCGTCGACGTCGTCGAGCTCGCAGCGGCGTGCGGGATGGAACTGCCCGCGATGCTCGCGCGGCTGACGCTGCTCGAGATCCAAGGTCTCGCGAAACGGTTGCCCGGCGGCACGTACGCGGCGGTGAAGCGAGAGCGAGCGCCGAACGCGCGCTCGAGATGAACGTAGCGATCGTCGCCGTCGATAAACTGCGCGAGCCATATGCCCGGACCGGATGCGCGCTCTACCTCGAGCGACTGGGGCGGTATTACGGCGTCACCGTGATCGAGACGCGTAAGGAGGCCGGCGCCGGCGCCGTCTTGCTCGAAGGCCGCGGCATTCTCGAACGGATCGACCCGGACGACATCGTGTGGGCGCTCGATCGCGCCGGCGTCGCTATGTCGTCGACCGACCTTGCGCGACGCGTCGGCGACGTCGAGCGATCCGGCAAGAGGCGGCTCGTCATCGCGATCGGCGGACCCGACGGCTTGGACGAAAGCGTGCTCGCGCGCGCCGAACTGCGCTGGTCGTTGTCGCCGCTGACGTTCCTGCATGAGATGGCGCGGCTCATCACCTTCGAGCAGCTCTATCGCGCTGCGAAGATATTGCGCGGCGAACCGTATCATCGCTGACGCGTCGACGAAGGGCGCTTCGGCTGGCCGGGCTAATAGCGGCGGATGAAGAGCCGTCACCTCGCGGCGTTGGCGATCGTCGAAGAAGCGCTTCAGTCGCGTCTGGTCGATGCCGCGCGAAGCGTGGGCGCTGCCGCAGACGCTATTCCGCGCGTGACGCTCCCGCCGACGCGCGACCCGTCGCATGGCGATTTCGCCACGCCCGTCGCTCTGGCGGCCGCAAAGCTATGGAAATGCGATCCGATGAAGGTCGCGTCGGCGCTCGCGGATCCTCGCGATGGCGGCATCGCCGGCGTCGCGTCGCTCGAAGCGGCTCGACCCGGCTTCGTCAACGTGCGGATGGCACCCGGCTTCTGGAGCGGCGTCATCGCCGAAGTGCTCGAGCGCGGTGACGACTACGGACGCTCCGATGCGTTGGCGGAAGCCGGTCCCGTCCTCATCGAGTTCACGTCTGCCAATCCAACCGGACCGCTCAACGTCGTCCAAGGACGATCAGGCTCGCTCGGCGCGACGCTTGTCGAGATGTTCCGTTTCGCCGGCGCGACGACAGCATCGGAGACGTACGTCAACGACGCGGGCGCGCAGCTCGACACGCTCGCCGCTTCACTCTATGCGCGCTACTCCGCGCTCTTCGGGGTCGATGTACCGTTCCCGGAGGACGGCTACCCCGGCGACTACGTCATCGACGTCGCGCGCGCGCTCCGCGACCGCGATGGCGACAAGTGGCTGGACGCAGATCCCGATGAGCGGCGCCGCGTGCTCGGCAAGTTCGGACGCGACGTCATCGTCGAAGAACAGCGCGCCGACATGGAGCGGTTCGGCGTCCACTTCGACGTCTGGTTCTCGGAGAAAACGCTCCACGACGGCGGCGCGATCGACGACGTCGTCGCCGACCTGCAGACGCGCGGCTTCGCGTATGAGAAGGACGGGGCGATCTGGCTCCGCTCGACCGACGTCGGCGATGACCGCGACCGCGTGATACGGCGCAGCGACGGACGACCGACGTATCTGGCAGCCGATGCCGCATACCATCGCGACAAACTGCGGCGCGGCTACAAGTATCTCATCAATATCCTTGGGCCTGACCATCACGGCTACATCGCGCGCTTGAGCGCGCTCGTCGCGGCGCTCGGTCATCCCGGCAGTATCGAGGTGCTCATCGCGCAGCAGGTGACCCTCAAACGCGGCGACGAGGTCGTCGCGATGAGCAAGCGCGCCGGGAACACCGTGACGCTCGCCGAGGTGATGGACGAAGTCGGCGTCGACGCCGCGCGTTTTTTCTTCATCGAGCGCGCCCCGGAGTCGCACCTCGTCTTCGATCTCGCGCTCGCCGTCGAGCATTCGCAGAAGAATCCGGTGTTCTACGTCCAGTACGGGCACGCGCGAATCGCATCGATCCTCCGCAAAGCCGCGGAGACCGGCAAGTCGGCGCTCCTCGACCGTGCCCGCACGGCGGCCGATGTCGCGCACCTCGCCCATCCGACCGAGATCGCGCTCGCTCGGCGCTTGAGCGATTTCGAACGCACGGTCGTCGACGCGGCGAACGACCGCGCTCCGCATCGGATCGCCGAATATGCACGCAACGTGGCCGGCGACTTTCACGGGTTCTACACCGCTTGCATCGTCCTCACAGACGACGACGCGCTGACGAGCGCACGCCTTTCGTTATCCATCGCGGCGAAAACCGTCCTCGCCTCGAGCTTGCGGATCCTCGGCGTCTCAGCCCCAGACTCGATGTAAGGGAGCGGTCGAGATTTATCGGGTCTTCGGGAATTGTGGTGGCTCGGGAGAAGTATCCCCGAGCCGCTTCGTTGTACCCCGAGGCATGCGTGATCGAGATTTTCAAGCGACGATTTTAGGCATCCAGCAGCCGTGGGTCG
>DASTCX010000034.1 GCA_035710745.1 Candidatus Eremiobacteraceae bacterium
CGACCCACGGCTGCTGGATGCCTAAAATCGTCGCTTGAAAATCTCGATCACGCATGCCTCGGGGTACAACGAAGCGGCTCGGGGATACTTCTCCCGAGCCACCACAATTCCCGAAGACCCGATAAATCTCGACCGCTCCCTAGCTATCCCGCGAGGGCGAGGCCGTCGCTTCGAGGATCGGTTCCGGCGAGGATCATGCCGCGGCTGCGATCGATGACGATCGCGCCGGCATGGCCCAGCGCTTCATCCCAATCGTCGGTGACGCCGACGCGATGACCGCGCGCGCGAAGACCCTCGATGCAGGCAGCGCCGGCCCGGCGCTCGATCACGAGCGCGGGATCGGTGCCGCTCGACCAGCGCCAGCGCGGACGCTCGATCGCGGCTTGCGGCTCCATGCCGCGTTCGCCGATGCGTATCGAAAGCGACAGACCGGTTTGCGGCTGTGCATCGCCGCCCATCGAACCGTAGACGACGTGTGGCATGCCGTCCTGCAGCAACATGTTCGCGATGAGCGTGTGGAACGGACGGCGTCCGGGTGCAAGCGAACGCGGCCGGCCCTCGTCGAGCGTGAACCAACAGCCGCGATTGTGCAACGCGATCCCCAGCTCGGGTACGACGACGCACGATCCGAAGTGCTGATAGATCGACTGGATGACCGACACGGCGTCGCCGCGCGCGTCGACGCATGCGAAGTAGGTCGTGCCGCCGAGATCGGCGACGCCGCTCGGCAGATGGTCGGCCGCACGGTCCGGATCTATCCGCGATGCGAGCTCTCGGATGCGGTCGCGCGCGAGGAGACGTTCGATCGGCGCCGGGCGGTAACTCGGATCGCACACGTGCGCGTCGCGGTCGGCATACGCGAAGCGCGTCGCCTCGACCGCCGCGTGGACGAATGAAGCGGAAACGTCATCGACCGAAGACGCTCCGGGGAACGCTTCATAGATCGACTGCGCGATGAGCAGCGCGAGGCCTTGGCTCGGCGGTGCGGTCGTCAGCGAATCGTATCCGAAGAAGCCGGTCCGTATAGGCTCGACCCAGGCGCCGCGATGCGCGGCGAGATCCGGTGCGCGCAGCGGACTGCCGATGCGCGCGCAGTAGCCCTCAATCGCCGCGGCGGCCTCACCTTCATAGAACCAATGCCGGCCGCGCGATCCGATATTCTCGAGCGTCCGCGCGAGCGCAGGCTGCACGAGCAACGCAGTCGCGGATCTGCCTGAACCGTATACCGCACGCGCGCCTTCATCGCCATCGAGAAGTTCGCGTTCCTCGAACAGCGCTCGCGCCACACTGCGTGCGACCGGCGCACCGTCGCGCGCGAGCCGGACGCCCGATGCTACGAGACGTGACATCTCCATGGAGCCGAAGCGTTCGCGCAGCGCGAACCACGCGTCGACGGCGCCAGGAACGGTGAGCGCCGCCGCCGGTCCTCGCTCGGGTATCGCCGCAAAACCCGATCGCTCGTAGAATTCGTGTGTCGCCAGAGCGCCCGCGGCGCCCGACCCGTCGTAGGCGTAGACACGGCTCGACGCTGCGTCGAAATACAACGCGAAAAGATCCCCGCCGATCCCTGTCATGTGCGGATAGACGACGCTCAGCGTCGAGCCGACCGCGACGGCGGCATCGGCGGCCGTGCCGCCGGCGTCAAGCACCGACGCGCCGGCGCTCGTCGCGGCGGCGTGCGGTGACGTCACGGTCCAATTCGTTCCCGCGGCCGAAGGCCGCGAGCCATCGGGGTAAAGCCGATGAGATGGCTGCTCAGGCACCTGGAAGCACGATCGTGGAGGTCGCGGGTGGTCGAGCGGCTTCCTCGTCGATCGCCTTCGGACTCGCTCTCAAAAAATCGACGAGACTGACGATGCGCTGCGTGCGCACGTAGTCGAGATGACGACGGCGCATCGCGTCGGCGACATCCGATGGCGACCTGCCCGGGAATCCGATCGGTCGCCCCGCGCAGATGAAAAGACCGCCGACCGCAAGCGGTCGCAGCGCGGCAGCTTCGCGAGGCGCCGGCCTCCATTCGACTTGGACGTCGAAGACGTCGAACGGTGCCGCGCTTTCATCGAGGATGTCGATGCACGTCGTGAATCCGCCGGACCACTCGTCGGTCCGCACGAGCGAGCGCGGCGCATCGACCCAAGCGGAGAGCATCTCTTGCGCGACCGGATCGAGTCCGGACGCGACCTCGACGGCGAATTGCTCGACGGTGCGCCGCCCGAAATGTCGAGGCCGGTAGTCGAACATGAGAAAATCGACGACCCGCGCCCCTTGCGCTTTATCGAGCCGGCCCTTCCAAAACGGGAACTCGTCTCGCGCGACCGTCTCGAGGCCGCCTTCCGCAGCCGATTCCGCGAAGCGAGCGAGGCGCGTCAAGAGCGGCAGGGCCGTCGATTCGAGCAAGACGGCGAATTTCCGGCGCTCGGTCTCGTGCGGCAGGCAGCAGCGCTTGTACTTGCGTCCACTCCCACAAGGACATAAGTCGTTTCGGCCGGGCCGTTCCATCGCGGTCGTGTTGCGCGTCGCGCCAGGCGAATTCCCGCAGATGTCGATATTGTCTCTATATGCTTCTGACGGCCTGCGCTATTGCGCTCGTCCTTGACCTTCACGCCGGCTCTCGTGTCGTCGAGCGATCGCATTACGACGATCATGTCAACTGGGTACTGCCGCCCGACAAACTCGAGTCGTTCCGGCGCGGCGGCGTCGTCATCGACGAAGACAAGCGCACGACGCTCGTCGCCGAGACGACCGTGACGCAGGCGCCGCATCATCTCATGAATCTTCGGGGCTCGCTGCAAGAGACGGCGACCGACGTGCCGCGCCATCGCACGACGAATGAGGTCGATCAGATCTCGACGACGGTGACGCCGCGCAACACGGCGGTGCCTGCGAGCGTCCTCGATATCGAAGAGGCTGGGATGGTCGACCTTCCGTCCGGTCGCGTATGCGTCGGCCAGACGTGGCGCACGCGGCTGCCCGTCATCACGACGCTCGGCAGCGGCACGGCGACCATCGATCACACGGTCGTCAAGGTCGACGGCCGTTTCGTCGACGTCGCGATCAAAGGCTCGGGCGTCATCAGCGGCATGGAGTACAACTTGCCGCGGCTTCTGCCGGGTGCGATCGGGATCTCTGGTACGGCGCGCTACGACCGGACCGCTGGAACGATGACGAGCGAGTGGTACACCGTCCACAATCGACTCATCCGAACGGTCCGGGATAAGACGATCGGATTTCTCGAGACGGAGACCGTCGCGATCAAGACGACGGTGACGGCGCCGGCGACGGACTCGGCGCCGCGGCCGGACCCGCCTCGATAGCCGCGAAGTTCCTGAACCAAAGATCGCCCGCTTCGAGCGCGTCGGCGCGCGTCTCGACCGCATAGAAGCGCGTCCAGACGATGGGCCAGCGCGCGGTCGCGGGCACGTCGACGCGGATCGTCTTCCATCCGCTCCAGTCGACGCGTCGCGCGAGCGTCAGCGAATCGACGATGCCATCCGCGTTTCGATAGCCGCCGCGCAACCACTCGCCCTCGGCGTCGCCGTACACGTCGACGGAGAACGCGAGCGGTTGACCCGGTACCGGCAGCACGGCATTCGCATAGGCCGCTCTCGTCGCGCCGCCTTGCGTGAATACGTACGTGAGATGCAGCCCTGAAGATCGATCCGGGGCAAACGCACGATCGACGCCTCCGCCGACGCTTTGCGGGCTCGACGAGAACTGCCACGCGATCGGCGACTTCGGATCGATGAGCGCGTCGAGCATGACGGAATGCTCGCCGACGAGCAGGGGCAACGTCGCACCGGTCGCCCCGACGCGTGCCGTCACGCTCGCGACGCCCGCCGCGGCGCCGCCGGTGAACGTGCCGTCAGCGGCGACTTTGCCGTCGCCCGACGATGTCCACGAAATCGCATTCGGGTCGACGGCGACAGTCCGGCCATCCTTGAGCGTCGCGACGACAGAAAGGCGTACCGCAGAGCCGGCTTCGACCACGCGGTCGTACCCGGTTATCGCGACGGCGTCGGGCGCCGCGACCACGTCGATCGGCTGCTGCGACGACGCTATGGTCCCTATACGCGCGCTCACCTCGACACGCCCCGGCGCTATCGCGCTGAGCATCCCGTCGGCATCGACCGTCGCGATCGCGGGCGTGTCCGACGTAAAGCTCGCAGACCTCTCCGGCACGGCGACGGGTTGCAGTCCCGCGTCGACGGCGGCAGCGGACAACCGCAGGTGACTGCCCGAAAGCACCGCGCTCCGGGCGCCGTCCGTGCGGACGAGCGCTTGGGCCACAGGTCCGGGCGTTGCGGTATTGATGACGAGCAGCGCGTCGGCGATCAATCGCTCGCGCCCGTCGGACGGCACGTTCGCGACCGACGACACCGTGTCGCCGAGGTGGCGTATCGCCATCTCGGTCGAGCCGCCGCTGTCGAATGCCATGGCGTCGCTTGCGCCGAGCGCTGCGAGCAACGCTCCGAGCATCGGTCGCGTTATACCGATCGATCTCGCCGGAGCCCGGCCGTCGACTGCGACGAGGCGCAGCGTCGATCCGTCGGCCGACACGCCCGCGCCGGTGACCGGGTAGCGGACGTTCGCTTCTTGCGGGGCCGGCGCGGACGCGTCGACCACGGCCGAACCGCCGCGCAGCAAGAGCGGGCCGCCCCCGACAGCCGACACGATCGACGAAGGCGTCGTGGCAAACGCAAGCGAGACGGAATCGCCCGGCGCGAACGGTGACAACCGTCCTACCTGTTCGGCGCCGCGCGCGACAAGACCGAACTGTCCTTGCGACAGCGGCAACAGGTGCGACGCGCCGAAGACGGCGGCGACGACCTTGTACGACGACGGTCCATTCGGCGCCAACACGATCTCGACATCGGAACCCGCGTCAGCCCCGAATTCCGGCGTGATGAGCGACAGACCATCGTTGACGCCCCAATCGTTGACGGCGTTCACGGTCAGCGATGAGCCCGCGGCGTCGGTGAGCGTCGCTTGCAGCGTCACCGCCCCAAGAGTCACTCGCCCATCCTGACCGACGACGAGTGCCGCGGCACCATCCGGCTGGTGCAAGAAGCGGCCGCCGGTCGCGAGGACGTTGAGCGGCGCCCCCGAGCCGCCGATGTCGAAATAGTCGGCGTTGATCGCGGCTTCGGCGCGTGCGCGATCCGTCATCGACGTCAGCGCCTCGTCGGCGCCGGCGATGACGTCGTGGTGCGTCGCTACGACGAGCGCCACGTGCGGGTCGCGAAGATCGACCGTTGTGAGGTAGACGACGATCGGACCGGCCGCCGTCGTCAACGCCCACCGTTCGTACGTCACGCCCGGCCCGAGCGGCTCCGACGTGTCTGAGACGACCGTGACGGCGGGCCAACCCGCAGGTTGTGGAAACGCGGCACCTGCGAGCATGACCGAAGCGGCTAACAGGAGAACGAACGGCGTGCGCATCGATGCGCCGATTTCTCGTCAGGAACACCCGATGCCTTATATCCGACACGCACCGCCGCTTTTGTGCGCGCTTATCGCATGCGCTGCCGCCGCACGGGCGGCCGCTCCCTCGCCTTCGCCGGTTCCCTCTTCTTCTTCCGCGCCGGCGCCGGGCCTCGCAGCGGCGACGACGCTCGCGTGGCGCGTCGACCCGTCGACGCACTACACTGAAGAAGTGCACATGACGCACGTCATCGCGAACGACTTGGCCGGCATCTACAAGAAGCTCGCCGGCTCGAAGGCCGATCCCGTCACCATACTCGAGGACCGCACGACCGACTTCAACGCCGGTCAGGGCGGCGGCGTCGACGGATCGACGGTCGACGTCCGGCACTACGGCGGCCTCCAGAGCAAGGACACGTCGATCATGAAGCGCGCGAGCACATATAAAGGAACGATCGCGCCGAACGGTCGACGTACGCCGGCCGACGAGCCGCTCTACGACGCCGGCGCAGGCGCTCTGTGCGAGTTCCCTTCAACGCCGGTCGCTGTCGGACAGTCGTGGACACTCACGCGAAGCATCCTCGTCGATCGCGATCTCGGTCACGGCTCGATGACGTACACCGACACGCTCGAGAAGGTCGATGTCCGCCAGGGTCATCGGATCGCCGTCATCGCTGTCAAGGGCGCCGGCAGGGTCGACGTGGCGCCCGACCTCGCTGCAAAAGGTTTCAAGACCGCTGACATGGCGTTGACCGGCACGGCGGAATTCGACATGACGACCGGTCTCCCGGGCGTCCAGCACTACACCGCGCACGTCCAGTGGAATACGAAAGTGCTGTGGGTCCATCTCGGCCTCGTCTTCGACGACACCTTCGACGCCGTCGCTTGGACGGCGAAGAAATCGTGATGTCTGAGAAGCGACCGCAGGTGGTCCACGACGCAGAGCTCGAGCGCGCGATTCTCGACGCGCTCGAAGAGTCCGCGCTCGCGAAAGTCGGGTACGCGTACGTGGCGGATCTTGATGCCATGCGTTTTGGCGCGTATCGCGCCGACGAGGTCATCTATCCCGCGAGCGTCATCAAAGTGCCGATCATGGCAGAGGCGTTCCGCCAAGCCGAGGCCGGCGAGCTTCGCCTTGACGACGTCGTCACCGTCACACAATCGAATCAGACGACGACCTGGGGGCAGTCGCCGTTTCCTGCGGGCGCGAACGCGACGGTGGGCGGCCTCGTCGAGCGCATGATCACGCACTCCGACAACGTAGCGACGAACCAGCTCTTCGACGTGCTGCGCCGCGAACGCGTCACGGCGTACATGCACGAGCTCGGCTTGCCGACGTTTTTTCTCGGACGAAAGCTGTCGGGATCGGAACCGCTGATCGTCGACAGTGAGATGACCGGCCGCAATCGCCTGCCGCCGCGCGAGATCGGCGCCTTGTTGACGCTCATCGCTACCGATGCCGTACCCGCTTCCGCGCGGCAGCGCGAGATATTGCGCCGCTGCGTGCACAACGACAAACTCGTGCCGGCCTTGCACGAGGGAGATGTCTTCATGCACAAGACCGGCGAGACGTCGGATCTTTCGCACGACGCCGGCATCCTCAAGACCGCGCAAGGCAAGACCTACGTCGTCGTCCTCTACACGACGCCGGAACCGAAAGGCGACGACTCGGACGCCGATCACGTCAACCCGCAGATGACGGCGTGGATGCGTTCGCTGCGCGCGCGTCTGTAGACGTCGCTCGTGCGTTAAGTAGCCGCGCGTCGTCCCCCAGCCAGGGCGGTCAGTGCCGAGCGCGGAAGCCATCGAGCCGCACGATTTCGTGCGTCATCGAGGTTCGCGCGTGCCCGACAGTACAGTACAGGTCGTCCTTCCCGAGATGGGTGAGTCCGTCAGCGAAGGTTCGGTGACGGGCTGGCGCAAGGCCGTGGGCGATCGCATCGCCGAGGGCGAGCCGCTCGTCGACGTCACGACCGATAAGGTCGACGTCGAGGTTCCCGCACCCGCATCGGGCACGCTCGCGCGGATCGTCGTCGCCGACGGAGCGACGGTGCCGGTCGGGGCGCTTCTCGCCGAAATCGATACGTCGAGCGCCGGAAACGCAGCCGACGTGCACAAGCCGCCGTCGGCCGCGCCGGCTGCGGCCCCAACAGCGCCCGCCGCTCAATCCGAGCGTGCCGCGGAGGCGATCGTCGTTCCGGAAAGCGCCTCACCGCTCGCCAAGCGGCTCGCATACGTCAAGGGTGTCGATGTGAGCGGTGCGACCGGTACGGGTCCAGGCGGTGCGCTCAGGCGAGACGACGTCGCGACCGCCGCTGATGGTCGCGCGACGGCGCCGATCCCACCCGCACCTGCCGACGCGACGCTGACGCCGCTCAAAGGCCCCGCCGCATCGCTCGCATCGTACATGGAGCAGAGCCTCTCCATTCCGACGGCGACGAGCTTCCGCTCGTTCGCGGTCGACGTGATGGACGCTCGCCGGCGCGAGCTCAACTCGGCGCTCGCCGCGCAGCGAAGAGCCGAGAAGATATCGTTCACGCACCTCATCGCGTTCGCGATCGTCAAGGCTGCCGGCGACGTGCCGTCGATGGCGACGTCGTTCCGTCGCGGCGAAGCCGGTCCCGAGCGCGTGACGCGCGGCGTCCACCTCGGCATCGCCGTCGACATGCAACGCAAAGATGGCAGCCGCTTTCTCATCGTACCGGTCATCCACGACGCTGCGGCGCTCGATTTCAAGACCTTCCACGCGACGTACGAAACGCTCGTCGCCAAAGCGCGCACGAACACGCTGACGCCGCCCGAGGTCGCCGGCGCGACCATGACGCTCACGAATCCGGGCGGTATCGGAACCGTCGCGTCGGTGCCGCGGTTGATGCCGGGGCAAGGCACAATCGTCGCCGCGGGAGCGATCGGATATCCGCCGGGTCTCGGCGGCGCTCCCGAAGCGACGCTCAAGAGCATCGGCGTCGCCAAAGTGATGACCTTGACGAGCACGTACGATCACCGCGTCATCCAAGGCGCGGAGAGCGGCGAGTTCCTGCGACGCATCGAGCAGCTCCTCGCAGGCGGCGGCGATTTCTACGACACCGTCTTCCGCGATCTCGGTTTGAGTTCGCCGATGGCGCTCGCCACCGCGACGCCGGCCGCCGACGCACGCAAGAGCGCGACATCCGTCGCCGACTTCGATCTCATGCGCGCCGCCGCAGCCGGTGCGTCGCTCGTGTCGCGCTATCGCAACCACGGACACATCATCGCACGACTCGACCCGCTCGATGTCCGTCATCCGACGGATCCCGCGCTCGACCCCGCGACGCTCGATCTCACGCCGGAACTCATGAAGGCGGTACCGGCGGGTGCGCTGCGCGTCTACACGCCCGGCAACAACCTCGCCGAGGTCCTCGAACGGCTGCGATCGATCTACTGCTCGACGATCGCCTATGAGATCGAGCACATCACGGAGCACGCGCAGCGCTCGTGGCTCCGCAAACAGATAGAATCCGGCGCGCATCTTGCGCCGGTGTCGAAGGAGCACCGCCTGCGGCTCGTCGAGCGGCTCAGCCGCGTCGAAGCGTTCGAGCGTTACCTCCGCAAGGCGTTCCTCGGGCAGAAGACTTTTTCTATCGAAGGCCTCGATGCGATGGTCCCGATGCTCGAGGAGTTGCTCGATCTGCTCGGCGCCGATGGCGTCGGTGAAGTCGACATCGGCATGGCACATCGCGGCCGGCTATCGGTCATCACGCATGTCGTCGACCGCCCATACGAAGAGGTGCTGCTCGAGTTCGAGCAGGCCGAAGCGCGAGGCGTCCAAGGCGAAGGCGACGTCACCGGCGACGTCAAGTACCATAAGGGTGCGTCGGGGACGTATCGCTCGGCCGACGGCAAGCAGATCCTCGTAACGCTCGCGAACAATCCGAGCCATCTCGAAGCGGTCGACGGCGTCGTCGAGGGCAAGACGCGTGCGGCGCAGACCGATCGCTCGAAGAACATCGCGACGCTCGATACGCATCGGGCGGTCGCCGTGCTCGTCCATGGCGATGCCGCGTTCTCCGCACAAGGAACGGTCGCCGAGACCCTCAACCTTTCGGCGCTCGCAGGCTATACGACGGGCGGCACGATCCACATCATCGCGAACAACCAGATCGGTTTCACCACGACGCCCGAAGAAGGGCGCTCGACGCGCTACGCGAGCGATCTAGCGAAGGGCTTCGAGGTGCCGGTCGTCCACGTCAACGCGGACGACATCGAGGCATGCATCGCCGCGATCCGCCTCGCAGTCGGGTATCGCGAGGAATTCGGTCGGGACGTCGTCATCGATCTCATCGGCTACCGCCGCTTCGGCCACAACGAAGCGGACGAGCCGGCGTACACGCAGCCTCAGATGTACGAGACGATCGCTAAACACCCGACGGTCCGCGAGATCTTCGCCCGACAGCTCGTCGCGGAAGGCGCGGTGACCGAGGCCGAGGTGCAGCAGCGCCTTGATGCCGCGACCGAACGCGTCGCGCAGGCGCATCGCAACGCCAAGGCGCAGGCGAACGACACGAGCCGCTCGCAGCCGGTGACGAAGGCGCCGAACGGCGCCGCTGCCGCTGCCGCGCCGGATACGCGACTGAGCGCGGATGCGCTGAAGACGCTCGACGCAGGTTTGCTCGCCGTTCCCGACGGCTTCACGATCCATCCGAAACTCGCGCGTCAGATGGAGCGGCGAAAGAAATCGCTGACGGCCGGCGGTGAGATCGATTGGGCACACGCCGAAGCGCTCGCTTTCGCATCGCTCGTCACGGGCGGCACGGCGGTGAGGCTCACCGGTCAAGATACCGAGCGAGGCACGTTCTCGCATCGCCACCTCGTCTTCCACGACGCACGCAACGGCGACGCGTGGACGCCGCTGCAGCACCTGGGGGGCGCCAAGGCGTCGTTCGAGATCTTCAACAGCCCGCTGTCCGAGTACGCCTGCGTCGCCTTCGAGTACGGCTACAGCGCCGCGGCGTCGGACGCGCTCGTCGCATGGGAAGCGCAGTTCGGCGATTTCGCGAACGGCGCGCAGATCATCATCGATCAGTTCATCAGCGGCGGCTTTGCGAAGTGGGGTGCGACGTCGCGTCTGACGCTGCTGCTTCCACACGGCTACGAAGGTGCGGGACCCGAGCATTCGAGCGCGAGGCTCGAGCGCTTCCTCCAGCTGGCAGCCGAGGGCAACTTCCGCGTCGCGTATACGTCGACTCCGGCGCAATACTTCCATCTCTTGCGCGATCAAGCGCTCGCCTCGCGCGCGCGTCCGCTCGTCGTCATGACGCCGAAGAGCTTGCTTCGGCTCAAGGCCGCCGCATCGAGCATCGGCGATCTGACCGACCGCGGCTTCGCGACGGTCATCGACGACCCGTCGGTCGCCGATCGCAAGAAGATCGAACGCGTCGCCCTATGCACCGGCAAGATCTACTACGACCTCACGACGAGCGCGGCACGCGCAGCCGCGAAGGATCTCGCGATCGTGCGCGTCGAGCTGCTCGAGCCGTTCCCGCTTGAAGACGTGCTCGCGGCGATCACCGCGTATCCGAACGTCCGTCGCGTCAGTTGGGTCCAAGAAGAGCCGCGCAACATGGGCGCGCGCGCCTTCGTGTCGCGCCGCGTTCGCGAGCCGCTGACGCGCAAAGGCATCGCTTTCGATTACATCGGGCGGCCGGATCGCGCGAGCCCGTCCGAAGGCTATCCCGGTGCGCACGCAGCCGAACAGGAACGCATCGTCGCACAGGCTCTGACGTCGAAGGCGCTCGAGGAAGCGCGGTGAGCGCACGAGTCATCGTGCTCGGCGGCGGCCCTGCCGGCGACGTCGCCGCGCTGCGCGCCGCGCAGCTCGGCGCTCAAGTGACGATGATCGAGCGCGCGGAACTCGGCGGCACCTGCCTCAATTGGGGCTGCATCCCTACCAAGGCACTGCTCTCGTCCGCCGACGTGCTACGCAAGGTCCGCAAGGCCGCAGAATTCGGCATCATCGTCGGTGAACCGAAGGTCGATTTCGCGCGCATGATGGCTCGCAAAGACGAGATCGTGCTCAAGCAGCGCCGCGGCGTCGAAGCGGCTTGCAAACGCAAGAAGGTGACGGTCGTGCGCGGACACGGTATCGTCGAGGGCGATGCGGTCGCTGTGGACGGCGTGCCGCATCCCTACGATTTCCTCATCGTCGCGGTCGGCACGCAGCCGGCCGGACTGCCCGGCATCGACATGGACCACGCGACGGTCCTCACCTCGGATGACGTGCTTCTCCTCGAGCGTGTGCCGAAAAAGCTCATCATCCTCGGCGGCGGCGTCATCGGGTGCGAGTTCGCCAGCTTGTTCGCGGCGCTCGGCACGGAAATCGCGATCATCGAGCTTCTGCCGCGGATCCTTGCTCCTGTCGATGCGAAATCGACGGCGTACTTCCAGCGTCTGCTCGAAGCCGAAGGCGTGCGAGTCCACGCCGGGCGGCGGCTCGCGGCGGTCAAGGAATATCGCAAAGATGGAATTACCGTCTCGCTCGACGACGGCACCGAGCTCGACGGCGATGCGCTCCTCGTCTCGATCGGCCGTAAGGCGCAGACGCGCGGCATCGGGCTCGAAGACGCCGGTGTCGTCATCGACGAGCGCGGGCACATAGTCGTCGACGAATATCTGCGCAGTGCGAACCCGAAGATCTACGGGATCGGCGATTGCATCGGCGGCTTGCAGCTCGCTCACAAGGGCTCGGCTGAAGGCCATCGCGCCGCTGAGAACGCGCTCGGGCATCACGTCATGCCGATGGACCGGACGGTCGTGCCTTCGTGCATATACACGCATCCTGAGATCGCCATGGTCGGCCTCAACGCCGACACCGCGAAAGAAGCCGGCTTCGAGACGAAGATCGGGCAAGCGCGATTCGTCGGCGACGCCAAAGCGCTCGCCGAAGGCGAGCCCGACGGCTTCGCGCAGATCATTTCCGACGCGAAGACCGGCCGCATTCTCGGCGCGACCATCATCGGCGTCCACGCCGTCGAGATCATCCACGAGATCGGCGTCGCGATGTCGGACGCTTTGACGATAGACGAGCTTGGCTCGATCATCCACGCGCATCCGACCGTGAGCGAAATGGTCATGGACGCGGCGCAACAGGGCGCCGGCGTCGCCCCATACCTTTCTTAACCGTCTGACAAGCGTCGAATGCGCAATAGGCCCACGTTTAACACGGGCCTACAGCAACGCGTGACTTCGCTCACAGTCGCGGCGGTTCTGAGGTCGCTACGTGTCGCGTGGCCGATATCACCTTCATATGCGTTTCACCAAACCTTCCACCCACATGAGAGGGCTTCGTACATGAGAGTCAATTCAAAGTCGCTGCTGTTCGTCGTCGTGCTCGCCACGCTCGCGACGTCGGGCTGCTCGGCTGTCTCAAACCTGCTGTCGCTGCCGATCGGCCAAGCGGTCAAGCAGACGATCTACGTCGGCAACTGCGGCAACTCTTCGATCACCGAATACCCCGCGACGGCGACCGGCAACGTGTCGCCGACGGTCACGATCTCCGGCTCGAACACGACGCTCGGCTGCCCATACGGCGTCGCGGTCGACAAGAGCGGCAACATCTACGTCGCCGACCTCTCTCAAGGCACGGTGTCGATCTTCAGCGCCACCGCTTCTGGGAACGTCGCGCCCACGCGTCAGATCACCGGCATCAACGAGCCGCTCGGCGTCGCCATCGACAAGAACGGTTTGATCTACGTGGCGACGATCGCAAGCGCCACGGTCCTCGTCTTCGCGGCGAATGCGAGCGGCGCCGCATCGCCTGCGAGCACCATCGATCTCTCAGGCCAGGGCTTCACGCGCACGTGCTACCTGACATTCGACAAAACAGGCAACTTGTGGGTTTCCGACGAGAGCGCAAATCACGTCGCAGAGTACGCACCTGGTGCGAGCGGCGCGGCGACGCCGATGCGTAACATCAGCGGCGGCAACTCGCAGCTCTCCGGCGCGTACGGAGTCGCGGTAGACGGACACGGTAATCTGTACGTCGGCAACTACGGCAACCCGTCGGTGAACGTGTATGGGACGTCGGCGACCGGCAACGTCGCGCCGAACCGCGAGATCATCGGAGCCGCGACGACATTCTCATCGCCGTACATCCCGGTCATCCGAGCCGACGGCGTCCTGCTCGTCGACGACAGCGGCGCCAACTCGGTCGACGTCTTTTCGAAGACGGCGAACGGCAACGTCGCACCGGCCGGTGCGATCTCCGGCGCCAGCACCGGGCTCAGCGAGCCTTGGGGAATGGCGATCCACTAGACCAGGGTTGAAACCTCGGCTGCGAGCAGCCGCGGTGGACGACAAGCAAAGCCGCGGTCCCCACACGCGGCTTTGCGTTTTTCTGGCTGAATAAGTGTAGCGGTCGCGCGATTGCAGAGTCGTCTCCGGTCGAGCTGAAGCTCGACCGCTACAAGCGATTAGCGGATGCAGGTCAGGTCCCGCCACAGCGCCTAAAACACCCGCTCATGTCACGAAGGACGCGACTGCCGCTTGTAGTCGCGGCGATACCCGCAATCGCGCTGACCTTCGCGGTGCCGTTCGTCAATCGAGACGACCCGCACGTCTTCGGTTTGCCGTTCATCTTCGCGTGGATCATCGCGTGGATCGTCGTGACGCCGCCGATCATGTGGGTCGTCCACCGCTTCATCGAGGGCAGACGTTGAGCGCGCCGGTCATCGCTCTCGGCGTCGCAGCGACGATCATCGCGTGCGCGATCGTCGTCGGTCTGCTCGGCGGCCGGCACAAGCTGTCGAACCCAGGCGAATTCCTCGTCGCCGGCCGCTCGCTCGGCGCGCTTTTGCTTTGGATCTTGCTCGCGGGCGAGATCTACACCGCGTTCACGTTCCTCGGCGCCGCCGGCTGGGCATACGGCAGGGGCGCGCCCGTCTACTACATCCTGTGCTACGGACCCGTCGCGTACGTCATCGGCTACTTCGTCATGCCGCTCGCATGGAAGGTAGGAAACCGGTATGGCATGCTGACGATCGGCGATTTCTTCGCCACGCGCTACACGAGCACGGCGCTCGGCGCGATCGTCGCGGTCGTCGGGTTCGTCTTCCTCATCCCCTACATAGCGCTCCAACTGTCCGGCCTTCAGACGCTTCTGAGCATCGCCGGGTACGGCACGATCAATGCACAGCTCGCGGTCGTCATCGCGGTGCTCGTCATCGCGCTCTTCGTCTTCTCGACCGGTCTACGGGGCGCGGCATGGACCGCGATCGTCAAGGACGCGGTCGTCCTCGCCGGCGTCATCTTCGCCGGCGTCGTGCTTCCGATCCATTTCTTTGGTTCACCCGCCGCCCTCATCGCGCGAGTCGAGGCGATCAAACCGCAATGGCTCACACTGTCGACGAGCGATCCGACCTACAACCTCACGTGGTTCGTCTCGACCGTCGTCCTCAACGGCGTCGCCTTCTTCCTATTCCCCCAAAGCCTCATGTCCGTGTACTCGGCGAAGAGCGCCGGGTCGCTGCGCCGCAACTACGTGTGGCTGCCGTTCTATAACGTCATGCTGGCGCTCATGGTGTTCGCAGGCCTCACGGCGCTCATCGTCAGGCCCGGCTTGAGCGGACCGGATGTCGACCAATCGTTCGTATCGGTCGTCGCGACGTTCTACCCGCCGTGGGTGCTCGGCGCGATCGCCGGCGCTGGCTCGCTCGCCGCGCTCGTGCCGGTCTCGGTCCAACTGCTCGGCGCGAGCGGGCTCTTCGTGAAGAACGTCATCGAAGATGCGTTTTCGTGGCGAGGATCGGAAGGGCAGCGAACGCTCGTCGTCCGCATCCTCGTCCTCGCGCTCGCGGCGGGCGCACTCGTGCTATGGGTATTCCTCAAGACGACGCTCGTCGAGTTGCTGCTCCTCGCGTACAACGGCATGGCGCAATTCGTGCCCGGCTTCGCGGCCGCATTCTGGTGGCGGCGCGCAAGCGCGGTGGGTGTAGCGGCCGGAATCGCTGCCGGCATCGCCATCTGCATCTACGGTGTCGTCGCAAAGGTGTCGGCCATCCTCGGCGTTAACATCGGCCTCGTCGCGCTTGCAGTCAACGCAATCGTCATGTACGTTTTCAGCGTCGTCACGACCGCGCCGCGGGCCGAGCTGGTGGACGCCTTCCGGTCCATCGCGTTCGCCGACGACGACGCGACCCCGATGTGAGGAGCAACGACAATGCGAAAGTTCTTCTGCGCGATCTTCCTGATGGCGGCCGTTGCCGGCTGCACGAGCCACAAAGTCGTCGAAGGAAACGGCACGACGGTCACGACCAATGGTACCGGGGACAACCAGACGGTGACGGTGCAAGCGAGCGGCGGCACGATCACAGCGGGTAAGAACGCGGTCGATCCGGCAAAGCTCGGTTTCCCGATCTACCCGGGCGCGACCACTGACTCGGGCGGTGCCGTGTCCGGCTCGAACGCGCAGGAAAGCGGTGCGGTCGTCTCGCTCAAGACGTCGGACGCGTTCGACAAAGTCTACGCTTGGTATAAGGCGCACATGCCGGCCGACGCACAAACGATGGAGAGCACATCGGGAGGGACATCCGTCGGATCGTTCGTCGAAGGGAAGTCGACCGATAAAGAACAGAAGAGCGTGACGATCACGAGTTCGTCGGAAGGGACGACCATCACGCTCGTGAGCGCGACGAAGAACTGACCGGCATCGTGTCGGTCGAAGCGTGGAACGCGGTCGCTTCGGTCGGCACGTTCCTCGTCATCTTCGCGACGGCGATCATCGCGCTCGGTCAGCTGCGCCACATCCGGCTCGCGAATCAACTCTCGGGTCTACGGAGCACGTTCGACATGCTCCAAGACCCGTCGGTGCGCGAGCTCGTCAACTTCGTCCGCCACAACCTTGCGGAGCGGATGAAGGATGCGACATTTCGTTCGGGCTTGCTCGAGATCCCGATCGACCGCCGCGCCCACCCCGAGCTCTACTTGTGCGACATGTACAATCACGTCGGATCGTTCGTCCGCAGCGGGCTCATCGACGAGGATATCTACCTGCAGACGGATTGGTACAACGTCAGCCTCTATTGGGGATTGCTCAAAGAGACGATCGCCCTGGGCCGCAAGAACCGGCCGTACATCTTCGAGAACTTCGAATGGCTCGCGTCGCGCGCGGCCCGCTGGCAGTCCGCGCACCCGCACGGCGATTACCCGGCCGACGAGCCGCGAATGATCGACTAGAGAGTCGCTAGAGCGCGCGCACGATCAGGCACTTGAGGTAGGACGTCTCGGGTGCGTCGAGCAGCACCGGATGGTCCGGCGGTTGCGTCCGCTCTTCAAGCAATTGGAGATCCCGCCCGGCATCGTCGCCCGCCGCTTTGACGATGCCGACGAAATCATCGAGGCCGATCGGGCGAGAGCACGAGCATGTGACGAGAATGCCTCCCGGCTCGAGCGTCCGAATGGCACGGAGATTGATCTCCTTGTAGCCACGCAGTGCGGAATCGATCGTCGACTTTCCGCGCGCGAATGCCGGCGGATCGAGGATGACCATCCCGAAGCGTTGCCCGGAGTCGTCGGCGTGCCGGAGCCAGTCGAAGCAGTTCGCCTCGACGACGTCGGCTTCGGCGAAGCCGTTGAGCGTCATGTTACGCAGCGCGAGCGCGCACGCCGGCGCCGAAATGTCGACGCTCGTCACCGCGGCCCCTCCTGCAAGAGCGGCGTGGACGCTGAAACCGCCGGAGTACGAGAAACAGTTGACGACGCGCCGGTTCTTGGCGTAGGCAGCCGCCGCGCGACGGTTCACTCGCTGGTCGAGGAACAACCCGGTCTTCTGCCCGTGCGCGATGTCGACGAGCAATCGCGCGTCGCCCTCGCGTATCTCGACGGTCTCGGGCGGCTCGCCGCCGGCAAGTGGACCGGCTTTCGGTTCGAGCCCCTCGAGCGAACGCTCCGGTACATCGCTTCGTTCGAATATCCCGGTCGGCGAACAGGCGGAAACGAGCGACTCGACGATCGCGGTGCGCATCACATCAGCGCCGAGCGTCGACAACTGGATGGAGAGCCAGCCGGCGTAGCGATCGACGACGACGCCGGGAAGGCCATCGCCTTCGGCATTGACGAGACGCACGCCATCGCCGGACGCAAGTGCACCGCGACGCGCGACCGACGCAGCGATCGCCCGTTTCCACCACGCGGCGTCGACCGGCTCGTCGACGCGGTAGAGCAAGCGCAGGACGATCTTCGATCGGCGGTTGCAGTACGCCATCGCGAAGAACTTGCGGCGATGATCGAGGACTCGGACCGGCTGGCCGTCTTGGATCTCGTCCGGAAGCGACGCGATTTCGCCTTCGAATACCCAAGGATGGCGCGCGCGCTCGGGGCGGCGCGGCTTTAAGATCGCGGCAGGGCCGGCCGCGGCTACGTTGGTCGCTGCCCTGCTCGGCTCCGCCGCCTTCTTCTTGCTTGCAGTCGTCAACGCGCCGTCCGGGCGCGCTTCACCTCGCCGTCGACCTTCTTCGCATCGGCCTTGCGGAAGGCGAGCTCGCCGCGATCGACATCCGCGATTATCCGATCGCCATCGGTGAATTCGCCGCCGAGGATGCGCAATGCGAGCGGATCCACGATCTCCTTCTGCAACGCTCGCTTGAGCGGTCGCGCTCCGTACACCGGATCGTAGCCTTTGTGCGCGAGCAGCGCCTTCGCCTGATCGGTCAGCTCGAGTGTTATACCGCGTTCCGACATGCGTTTGGTCAGGCCGCGCAACTGGATATCGACGATGTGCTTGGTGTCCTCGAGCGTGAGGTTGCGGAAGATGATGATCTCGTCGAGCCGGTTGAGGAACTCGGGCCGGAAGTGCGTCTGCATCGCTTCCATGACGCGCGAGCGGATCGCCTGTTCGTCGCCCGCGAACTCGGTGATGACCGACGAGCCGATATTGCTCGTCATGATGAGGACGGTGTTCTTGAAGTCGACGATGCGGCCTTGGCCATCGGTGAGCCGGCCGTCGTCGAGTATCTGGAGCATGACGTTGAAGACGTCCGGATGCGCTTTTTCGATCTCGTCGAAAAGCACGACCGAGTACGGCCGGCGTCGTACGGCTTCGGTCAGTTGGCCGCCTTCTTCGTACC
Organism: Candidatus Eremiobacteraceae bacterium; assembly: GCA_035710745.1. Taxonomy (NCBI): domain Bacteria; kingdom Bacillati; phylum Vulcanimicrobiota; class Vulcanimicrobiia; order Candidatus Eremiobacterales; family Candidatus Eremiobacteraceae; species Candidatus Eremiobacteraceae bacterium. The sequence continues at coordinate 18,519 of DASTCX010000034.1, forward strand.
CGACGTAGCCGGGCGGCGCTCCGATCATGCGCGCGACGGCGTGCTTCTCCATGTATTCGGACATGTCGATGCGGATCATCGCGCGCTCGTCGTCGAAGAGGAACGCCGCGAGGGCGCGCGCGAGCTCGGTCTTGCCGACGCCCGTCGGACCGAGGAAGACGAACGAGCCGAGCGGCCGGTTCGGATCTTGCAGTCCGGCACGTGCGCGACGCACGGCTGCCGCGACCGCCTTCACCGCCTCATTTTGGCCGACGACACGTTCGTGCAGCCTGTCCTCCATCTTGAGGAGCTTCTCGACGTCGCCTTCCAAGAGTTTCGTCACCGGAATGCCGGTCCAGCGCGCGACGATCTCGGCGATGTCGTGCTCGTCGACTTCCTCTTTGAACATCTTGCCGGCTTTGTCGTCGGCAGAGAGGCGCGATTCGATCTCCGCCATCTGTTTCTGGAGCCCCGGGATGACGCCATACTCGAGCTCCGAAGCGCGTGCGTAGTCAACGCTGTCCTTGGCTCGCTGGAGATCGGCCTTGGCGTTCTCGAGCTTCGCCTTGATGGCGCTCACCTCGCCGATGGCGCTCTTCTCCGCCTGCCACCGGGCGCGCAACTGATCCGCTTGTTCTTTGAGATCGGCGAGCTCTTTCTCGAGATCGGCCAATCGCCGCTTCGACGCGCCGTCCGTCTCCTTCTGGAGCGCGACTCGCTCGATCTCGAGCTGCATGCGGCGCCGCTCGACCTCGTCGAGCTCGACCGGCATCGAGTCCATCTCCATGCGCAGCTTGCTCGCCGCTTCGTCGACGAGATCGATCGCCTTATCAGGCAAGAAGCGATCGGCGATGTAGCGGTTCGAAAGGACGGCCGCGGCGACGAGCGCCGAGTCCTTGATCTTCACCCGATGGTGGACTTCATAACGTTCGCGAAGCCCACGCAATATCGAGATCGTGTCCTCGACGCTCGGCTCGCCCACCATGACGACCTGGAAACGCCGCTCGAGCGCTGCGTCCTTCTCGATATACTTGCGGTATTCGTCGAGCGTCGTCGCACCGATCGTGTGCAGCTCGCCTCTCGCGAGCATCGGCTTGAGCATGTTCGACGCGTCCATCGCACCTTCAGCGGCGCCGGCGCCGACGACGGTGTGGAGCTCGTCGATGAAGAGGATGATCTCGCCCTGGCTTTGCGCAATCTCTTTGAGGACGGCCTTGAGCCGGTCTTCGAACTCGCCGCGGTATTTCGCGCCGGCGATCAGCGAACCGAGATCGAGCGCGATGATGCGCCTGTCGCGCAGCCCTTCAGGCACGTCGCCGCGAACGATGCGAAGTGCGAGGCCCTCGACGATCGCGGTCTTGCCGACGCCCGGCTCGCCGATGAGTACCGGATTGTTCTTCGTGCGCCGCGATAGCACTTGGATGACCCGGCGGATCTCGTCATCTCGCCCGATGACCGGATCGACCTTGTTCTGGCGAGCGAGCTGGGTGAGATCGCGACCGTACCGCTCGAGCGCCTGGTACTTGCCTTCCGGATTTTGATCGGTGATGCGCTGGCTGCCGCGGACGGTCGCAAGCGCTTTGAGGATTGAGTCCTTCGTCGCGCCGACATTCTTGAGGAGCGCGGCCGCCTCCGACTTGCCTTTCGTATCGGCGATGGCGAGCAGCAGATGCTCGGTCGAGATATAGTCGTCTTTGAACGTGATCGCTTCGTCGCCGGCGCGCGTAAGAACGTCGTTCAGTTCCCGGCCGATGCGCGGCTCGCCGCCGCCGTAGACCTTCGGGCGTGCGTCGATCGCCGCCTGAAGCTGGTTCGTGAGCGACGCTACGTTGACGCCCATCTGTCGCAGGACGACCGCGGGGACGCCCTCGTCATCCGATATCAGCGCGAGCAGCAGGTGCTCGGAATCGATCTCGGGTGCGCCGTGGTCCTGTGCGATCTTTTGCGCGCCGATGACCGCCGCTTGCGCCCTTTCGGTGAGCTTGTTGAAATCCGCCATGAGGAGTCACGTGTTCGACCTGGGCCGCCTCGTCCTCTCCACCAAGAAAAGGGAGCGGTCGAGATTTATCTCGACCGCCGCGGCCTAGTTCGGCAGCGTGTTGGGAATCGTCGTGAAGCCGTCCGGATGGCCTGTCACGTATGATCCCTCCGCCCGGCCGTCCGGGAAGCTGCTCTGAAGGATGAAGGTGAAGCTGCCGCTCACATCTTGGTCGCCGATGAATACCTCCGTCGAGTCGGCGCTGAGGCGAATCCCGCCAGAGCAGTTCGCGCCGAGGTCGTGCGCCTTGCCTGTCGCCTTTTCGTACGGCTTCGGGTACACGACCATCCGGCCTTCGATCCCACCGGCGCACTCGTCCGGGTTGTCGAGCGTCACGAGATCGTCCGTCTTCGGATCGATCGCCAGACCCGAATATCCGCCCGAGATCTTGAGCGCGAGCTCGAAGCACTGATGCGGTTCGGGTCCATTTGCGCCGTTCGGCATCTCGATGATGCGCGCGGCGAATCTCGGCGTGAAAACGGCGACGAAGATATCACCCTCGTTGTCCGCCGCGATGCCATACGAGAGATCGATAAGCCCGCAACCGGAAAGATCGCGCGGATGTTGGCGATCGCCTCTTGGATACTCGACGACGGTGTCGGCTGGCCGCGTACTGTTGGTGACGAAGATGTTCTCGTTCTTGTCGATCGCCACGTCGAGTGCCGACCCGAACGGGTCGGGAAGGGTCGTCTGCGCGGCGGTCGCGACGTTATAGAGGAGGACCGACGGGCCGCTCGTCGCGATCGCGACGACGTTGCCGTGCGCAGCGAGCGAAGTGAAGCCGAGACCGAGCGGACCTGAGATCGGCTGCGGGTTGCTACCGCCGCCCATCGTGATCGGCCACGCTTCAAGTTCACCGGTGTCGCCGCTGACCGCGATGATCGCGGGGCGCGTGAACGCAGATCGCACGTCCGGATGCGCCGCGAATGGCGCCGAGAGATTCAGGGCCGGCTGCCCGAAAGCCGGCGCTCGCGGGCCGGTGCCGATCGACGGGGTCGACGATGGCCCGGCCGAGCATGCGGCGACGAAAAGACCGACGACGCCGAACGCGAGCCTCGCGATCGGATTGATGTGCTCTTGCATGATGACTCTCCCGACAGGCCCTGTGCCAGTTACGATACAGCAGCGGGACTCCAAAAGCAAAGCCGCGGGGGCCGACTTATGACGCAGGACCGGACTGACTGCCTCCGCCTAGCCGGCCGGTCTCCGGGCGTGATAACGGGTTGACGCCTCGGTGGCTCGGCGTTACAATTACGCCCACTTATCGCTCTTCGTGTCGGAGCGGTCGATCTTGCGCATTCGCTTCATCAATGGCGGCGGCCGGCACACCCGTTCGAGGGCGCTCGCTGGGGCGTTGGCCATCCTCTCGTTCGTCGTCGTCGGCGGAATGGGGAACGAGGCCCAGGCCGCCTCGTCGCAGTCCTACGTGCCGGCGGTCCTCGCCTCGATGCACGACTTTCGCGGACGCATCGACTACGTCGCCAAGCGAGACGACAACTCGGCCGTCGTCGACGGCACGCTCATCGTCGACGACCAAGGTTGGATCCTCGACGAGCGCACTCGATCGTTCGAACTCCACGCGAATCCCAAATCCGCGAGCGTTCGATCGTCCGCCGGCGATTCGGTCACCGTCGACGATCTGTTCGGTTCCGACGCTTTATCGAACGCATGGGCGCCACTGCTCGGCGAAAGCGCTGCGTCGACGCTCGTGAAGGCGGATAATCCTGGGTTGTGGGATAGCGGCGATCTTCGCGTCTTCCTCGATCCAACCGGTTCGCAGGTCATCGGCTTCCGCGAGACTCGCGATAACGTGGCCTACACGCTCGACGAGTGGTGGGCGGTCGGACCGCTCGTGGTGCCGCATCGCATCCTGCGGTTGCGCGGGGGTGAGCCGTCCGTTTCGTATACGGTCAGCGACTATGTGATCCAACCCACCGTCGTAGGTCAGGGACGCGGTGCGACTCCCGCCGCCGGCCTTTCGCTAACGGAGCGATCTGTAGGCTTTGTGACCCTCGATGATGTGCCCATTTTCGACGTGACGTGGGCGCAGCGAGCGGCGGCGATCGCTTTTGCGCTGCTCGTGCTCGCCCTCGGCATCGTCGCATGGTCGAGGCGCGATGCGCTGATCGGCGCGTTGTGCGTGCGGATGGCACGCGACCCGCGCGGCTGGCGCACTGCAGGCGTCTCTGTGTTCGTCGAACCCGACGGCACGATGACGGTCGACGGCAGCCGCTATCGCGTCGGGCCGCACTTCTTCAATCGCGCCGCGCTGGTCCAACGATCCGTCTTGTTCGTCCGCGTCAGCTCGCCGGCCGTGCCGCACGTCGTCATCCTGCCGCGAAAGTTCACGCGCATCGAACTCGGGCTTGCGGTTCGGGGATCGCGGAAGCGCGTCGCCGGATTCACTCTCATCGAGACCATGGTGGCGACCGCGCTGTTCGCGGGCGTCGTGCTGCTTGCCGTCTATCCGGCGATCGCCGCCGTCGCTCGCGCCGATGCGATGGCCAGCAAGCGCGCCGAGGCTGTTGTCCTCGCGTCGAACGCGCTCGCCGACGAAGAAGCGGCGAGTGCGTACGATACGAACGGATCGTTCGGGAAGACGACGACCACCGTCGATGGCCTCACGACGATCGTAACCGTCTCGCCCGGAACGATCCGCGACGAGAGCGATCTCGACGTCGTCGTCACGGACGGTAACGGCGACGTCCTCGCGCACGTCGTCAGTTGGCTCGGCGTCGCGGTCGGTGCGCCGCCGAGTTCGAGCGGAGGACCGCCGCAGCAATGATCGCGCATGTGGAGTATCGTTGCACAAAGGACCGCGGCGTCGCGCTCATCAGCGTGTTGTTCTCTATCGTGCTCTTGCTCGCGCTCGTCGCTGTGCTCGTCGACATCGGCACGTTGCGTCTGCAGCGTACGACTGCCGATCTGTTCTCGCTCCAGGCGCTCGCGGGGGCGGACGGCGGTACGGCGTGGGTCCGAGCGGAGCTCGATCAAGAGCATGGAGATCTCGGTGCGACGCAAACAAAGATCGGGGCGACCCAGGGCAAACGACGTTTCGTCATCGATGACCATACGTACGTCGTCGCGACCGAGTCAATCGTCCAGAATTCTTCCGGCCAGGAGAACGACCACGTCGACGACGATGTGCAGACGAACCTTCCTGTCCCCGAACAAGTCGCGCAAGTTGAGTCATCTGCGGCTGTCTACGCCGACGGCGTTGTGGTCGCTCGCCGCGACACGAGCGTCCTGATTCGCGTATTCCCCGCGTCACCTTATTCCGAAGTCGTCGGGTACGTCGATGACGCGAGCGCGGTCGGCGTCGACAGTCCGGGCGATGCGGCGGGACAGGAGCATGCACTCGATACGACCGATCTCGTCGTCCACTCCTACCAGTTCAACGGCTCGCTTATCCTCAAGGGCCAAGACGTATTCAAGACGCAGAAATGGTCCGACGGCAACACCTCCGGCTCGGGACCGCTGCCGTGAATCGTGCGACCCTGATCAACATCCGCGCTTTCACAACGCTCGAGCTGCTTGTCGCCTGTTCCATCCTGACCGTGCTCGCGCTCGTCGCCCTATTGCCGCGCTACGTGGAGTACGCCCGCGCGCGACAAGTCGGCGACGCGGCGTCGATCCTTTCGCAAGACATGGCCTACCTCGAACGCTTCGCGCAGAACAGCGAGCCGTTCGAGGGAGCGACGATTGAGATCGACTCCGCAGATCCTTTGGAGTATACGTGCTACAGCGGACGTCCGAGCGGCTTGGATCCGTTGTCGCACATCCGCTCGGCGCTCTTCGTGCGTTCGTTCCCCGATGTCGCAGTAGCTTCGGGGCCGCTTCACCGCGGCAGCCCGTTCCTATTCGCCCACAATGGGAGCGTCCAATATGTGGATCACGGACAGTGGGCCGATCAGCATCTAGTCGTGACGGTCGAGCTGCGCTCGCGCGTCGATGATTCGAGAACGAGCGATGTCGTCGTCAACCCGTTCACGGGTGGCATCTCGACGCCCTGACCTATCGGCACGTCCGTTATGAGCGAATGGCCGCGATAGGCCCGAGCCCACGCATCCGCGAAATTCGCCTCTGGTATGAATGTAGTACACGCCATTCTTTGTTCGGCGGTGTTGTTGTTTTCGCTTGTCATGGTGGGGCCGGCCCGCGCTGCGTCTGATTGCGGATTCAATCTCGATTACGCGGAGTTGATCGCTATCGGCGCTGCCCACCGCGAAGCGTTGTATCTCGTAACTTTCACTTCAGAGAGCTCCGCGAATCGTCGCGTTTTTCCGATCGTTTTTCATCTCACGGGCGGCACGGACGCAGGCGTGACCACAGCCTTCGATGCCGAACAGGTCACCGCGGCGGCAGGCAAGAGTTGGGATTCGGCAGCGTTCCTGGTGGTGTTTCCCTCACCGGGCATTCGGTGGTTCACCCTGGACAGTGTCGCAGTCGGAACGACCTCGACAATTTGTGCAGAGGATGACAGATACGTCCTTCCTGAGGCATTGTGCTCGACAGACGGCACGTTCGATGACGCGGCGTCGGCACCGGGCCCGCTCCCGATCGCCATGGTCTTCGAGCCTCCGGCTTTTATCTATAAGATTGCGCCACACTATCCCGATGATGCCAAGGACCAACACCTTCAAGGCGATGTGACCGTGGCTGTCACCATCGACGCAACAGGTAAGACCACCGACGCGATGGTGGTCACTGGCTCGGGCTATCGCTACCTGGATGACGCCGCTCTTGCCGCTGCGCGGGGTTCCGGATTCGGACCGTTCATCATGCCGGTCGCGCTCGGAATCAAGCCAGCAGCGATACGGTTCGTGATAATCTATAGTTTTAGGCTCGACGAGTAATAGTTGTCGGCAAAGGGGTGCTTGTGAATCGACGGCGGTTGAGGATGAACGCCATTTATGCCGGCATGGCCTTAACAGTCGCAGTCTTCACGTGGAACCTACCCGCCATCGCCGCCTCGGCTCCGATGCCCCCGCCATGCAAAGCGTCGATCGCGCTCGCTGAGCTCGCGGCGATCGGCACGACACACCGATACGCGGAGTACGTCCTCTTCTTCGTCCCTGCAAAAGGTGTCAAGGGCGATCTGACGATCCACTTCACAGCGAGCACCGACGCCGGTACGTCGACGCCCCTGGTCGTAACGGGCCTCCAGGCAGGGTCGAGCGAGCGCGAGCGGGGCGAGGAAGCCGTAATCGTCGTGGCTCCCGCGGCGGGCTTAAGGACGTTCGCCGTCGACAGCATCGACACGGCGACAGGGGGCCAGACCTGCTCGAACGTCTCCTTCACCCTGTCGACGCTCACGTACTCGACGACCTTCTCCTTCGATGACACCGCTTCGTGGGTCGCGCTCGGCAAGCCGACAATCCTCTCTCTTTCCGACGCGAACTTCAAGAGCCGGATTTATCCGAATTATCCTGACATGGCCAAGGAGGAGAATATCCAAGGTGACGTTACGGTCGCCGTCGTCATCGGCGAGGATGGTGGCGTGGAGGAGGCATGGGTCAAAGATTCGTCAGGCAGCGCCGATTTGGACGGCGCAGCCGTGACGGCTGCGAAGCAGTCGATTTTTGCAGCTGCTCATCTCCCGGCGGCCTACGGTGGCGTCGCGGTCGGCTCGATCTACTACATCGTTTACAGCTTCAGGTTGGATCAATAGGTTCGACCTTCGATGAGGCGGTGGGCCGCTAGTCGCCGGTAGGGACGATTCCGATCGATTCGACCATCAAGACGACCGACCGCTGCGGGGAGCGCGGCCGGTGCATCGTATCCCTTGGAACCGTGAAGCCCTCGTGCTGGCGCAGGGTGATCGTCTCTTGTCCCTCGACGTCGAGCGAGAACTCACCCTCGAGCACGAGGAAGAACTCGTCCTGATCGACGTGTTTGTGCCACGGGAATTCGCCTTCGAATATCCCGAGCCGCACGACGGCGTCGTTGACGGTCGTCAGGGTCTGGTTGAACCACGGGGCGTTCGCAGCAGCTTCGGCCGGAATGTCGACGAGGCGCAACATCCCGTACTTGACGTCTTCATTGTTCCGGAAGTTCGGGGGCAGCGTTGATTGCATCGGGCATCTCCATCGTCTCGAGCCGATATGCTTTACCATAGACGCTCGAAATCCAAGTTTCCTTTGAGCAAAAGATTGTCGACGCTCGGGATTCTATCGGAAGTCGCGCGATGTCAGGCCTTCTTCGAGCCGCTCCAGGTCGAGCTTCCAGAACTTGCGCGCGAGCACGTTGATCGTGCCGTCCTGTTTTTGCAATATGCCTTCCACGATGACCGCAGGTTCCTCGCGCGCGACCGGCCGGTAGCGTTCGTAGATGTCCGGTCTGATGATGACGTTGATGAGGCCGGTCTCATCCTCCATCGTCGTGAAGACGAAACCTTTCGCGGTTCCAGGACGCTGGCGCGTCGTCACGACGCCGGCCACCTTTAGGACGAGGCGATGCGGCAAGCTCGGCAGATCGGATGCGCGGTGGACCCGCAGCTTGTCGAGCTCCTCGCGATAGAACTGGATCGCTTGATAGCGCGTCGATAGGCTCAAGCCCCAGAAATCGGCGGCGGCTTCTTCTACGGGACGCATCGGCGGCAGCGATACTTGCTGTTCGTCGACGGTCATACCGCGTTCCAGCGCCCCGACGCGCGGCAGGTCGCCGAGCCGCTGGACTTGCCAGAGCGCCTCGCGGCGCAAAAGGCCGAAGCACGCGAATGCGTCGACCGCGGCGAGCGATTCGAGGACGTCTTTCGCAAGGCTCGTTCGCAAGATGAAATCGCGGACGTCGCTGTACGGGCCTTTCGTGCGCTCTGCGTTGAGGTGCTCGCGATGTTTCTCTCCGATGCCACGCACTTGGTTGAGGCCGATACGCATCGCGTACCGCGGATGCGCGGCCGCGGCGGTCGACGATAAACGTCGACCGCTCCCTTTTCCATCATCGTGCGAGGCCGACTCCGGTCGAGCTAAAGCTCGACCGCTACAATCCGTTGCTTGCGCGGCCGCGGCGGTCGACGATAAACGTCGACCGCTCCCTTTTCCATCATCGTGCGAGGCCGGCTCCGGTCGAGCTAAAGCTCGACCGCTACAATCCGCTGGTTGCGAGGCCGCGCCGGTCGAGATAGATCTCGACCGCTCCCCATCGATCAGCGGTTCGGAAGTGCATTCGTAGGCCGAGGCGTTTACATCCGGCGGCAGCACGACGACGCCGCGACGGCGCGCGTCGGCGACCAGCGAAGCCGGCGAGTAGAAACCCATCGGCTGCGCGTTGAGGAGCGACGCATAGAACTCCGGCGCGTAGTGCACCTTGAGATAGCCCGAGACGTAGACGATGAGCGCGAACGACGCCGCGTGCGATTCCGGAAAACCGTAGTCGGCGAACGCGCTCAACATCTGGTACAGACGCGCGCCGAGCTCCGCCGAGATGCCGTTGTGCGTCATGCCCTCGATGAGCCGGCCGCGCAGCCGCTCCATCTTCTCGCGCGACCGTTTGTGGCCCATCGCGCGGCGCAGTTCGTCCGCCTGGCCGGCCGTGAATCCCGCGACCTCGACCGCCATGCGCATGCCCTGCTCTTGGAAGAGCGGCACGCCGAGCGTCCGCTCGAGCACCGGCACGAGCTTCGGATGCGGATAATCGACCTGCTCGCGGCCCTGGCGCCGGCGTATATAAGGATGGACCATGTCGCCTTGGATCGGTCCGGGGCGGATGATCGCGACCTGGACGACGACGTCGTAGAAGCGCCGAGGCTTCAGCCGAGGCAGCGACGCCATTTGCGCGCGCGATTCGACTTGGAACAGACCGACCGTATCGGCGGCGCACAGCATGTCGTAGACGGCGGGATCGTCGCAGCCGCGCAGGTCCGCGAGGTCGACCTTGATGCCGCGAACGCGATCGATCTCGGCGATGGAACGCTCGATCGCGTCGAGCATGCCCAAGCCCAAGATGTCGATCTTGATGAGCCCGAGCGTCGCGCAGTCATCCTTATCCCAACAGAGGATCGTCCGGTTCGGCATCGCGGCGGGCTCGAGCGGCGCGACTTCGACGAGCGGCGACCGCGTGACGACCATGCCGCCGACGTGCTGGCTCAAGTGGCGCGGGAACGAGTCGATGCGGCCGCAGAGCGCATACAGCCGGCGCGCGACGTCGCCGCCGAGATCGACTTTAAGCGCCGCCGGCATCGATTCGACCGCCGCTTCGACGGCGGCCGCAGACATCGACGTCCAATCGCCGTGCTTGGTCACGCCGAGCGCTTCGTGAGGCGCGAGCGACGCGGCGACCTGCGACGCTTCTTCTTCGACGGCGATGGCGGCGTGGCTGTCGAGCGACTTCGCGAGCGCATCGACCTGGTCGAGCGACAAGCCGAGCGCCTTACCGATGTCGCGCACGGCCATGCGCGCGCGATAGCAGATGACTTCGGCAACCATCCCCGCATGTTCGCGGCCATACCGTTCGTAGACGTATTGGATGATCGCTTCGCGCTGATCGCCGGACGGCGTGTCGAGATCGATATCGGGCAGCTCGTCGCGCTCTTCCGACAAAAACCGCTCGAAGAGCAGTCCGAGGCCGACGGGATCGACGCTCGTGATGTTGAGCGCGTAGCACACCGCCGAGTTCGCGGCAGAGCCGCGCCCCTGGACGAGGATATTGCGCTCGCCTGCGAAGCGCACGATATCCCAGACGATGAGGAAGTAGCCGGCGAGGTCGAGCTTCTCGATGACGCCGAGCTCGTGCGCGATCTGACGACTCACCGCGACCGTCACAGGCCGGTATCGGCGACGCACGCCCTCCTGCACGAGCATGTGGAGATACGAGAACGCGGTCTCGCCGGGCGGCAGCGGAAAATCGGGGAATTCGCCCTGGAGACGTTCGAGCCGATACGCACAGCGCTGCGCGATGGCGACGCTCGCCGCGACCGCTCGCGGATGCTCGGCGAACAGGTGCTCCATCTGCGCAGGCGAGCGCATGTAGTACTCGCCGTTCGGACGCAGTCGCGTGCCGGCTTCGTCGAGCGTCGTCTTCAGGCGGATGCAACAGAGGACGTCGGAGAGATCGCGATGTTCGGGCAGCGCGTAATGGACGCCGCCGGTCGCGACCGTGCCGAGATCGAGCGCTTGCGCGAGCGCGACGAGCGACCGGATGCGCGGGCCGTCATCGGGCACGAGATGCCGCTGCAGCTCGATCCAGAAATTCGACCAGCCGAAGATGTCGCGCAGGCGAGCCGCCGTCGTCGATGCTTCGCGAAAATCGCCCTTCGCGAGCGCGACCGGTACGGCGCCGCGATCGCAGCCCGAGAGCGCGATGAGTCCGCGCGAGTGTCGTGCGAGCAGTTCGTACGAGGTGCTCGGCTCGCCGCGCGGGTGATCGAGCCGCGCGCGGCTGATCAAGCGCGATAGATTCGCATAGCCTTCTTTCGACTCGACGAGGACGACGAGATGACTCTCGTCTTCGAGTGTCAGCTCCGCGCCGATGATCGCCGGGATATCGGCTTCGCGTCCGGATTGCGCGAAACGGACGGCGCCGTACAGACCGTCGCGATCGGTGATGGCGACGCCCGCGAGCCCGAGCGCTTTGGCGCGATCGATCAGCTCCTCGGGGTGCGACCCGCCGTCAAGGAGCGTGAAATTCGAGTGGACGTGCAGTTCGGCGTACATTGTCCGATGTGTATGGTTAGATGTGTATGGTTAGATGTGGTATGCCGAGCGAAGCTCGGCTCGTTCTCTAGTCGAACACCCCCTGCAGATACCAGCGCCCGTCGCAGAGATCGCGGAAGACGAGCATGAGCCCGCCCGCGCGATCCATCAATTGGTAGTAGTCGCGATCGACGGGGCGCTCCCACCAGCTCTCGCTCAAGCGGAACGGTCCGGCGCACGTCGATGCGGCGTTCGGCGCTTCGATGAGCTTCGGCGGGCTGACGAGCCGCAATGCCGGCGCCCACGTGCGGCCGGAGCGTTCGACATCAGGCCGGACGCCGTTCGAGATCGGCGGATCGGACGGTTCCATCTGCTTCGGCGACGCGACCGGCACCGACCGCTGCATGCGCTCCGGCAGGCGCGAACGCGCCGGTGACGGTTCGACGATAACGACGCCGTCGGGTTCGAGCGTCGCGCGCAGACGTGCGAGCGTCGCGGCAAGCGCCGCGCGGCGCGATGCGCTCGCACCGCCGAAGAGCGTCATCTGCGGCGGCGGCAGTCCGCACGGCGTCGCGCGCACGATCGCCGCTTCGACTTCGCCGAGCCGTTCGCGCGACTCGAGCGCGATGCGGACGAGATCGAAGACCGTCGCGGCCGAAGCGGTCGGCTCGGCGAGCATGACGGGAATCGTGACGACGCTATGCGTGCGGTCGATCGTCGTCTCGATCGCGAGCTCGACCTTGTCGCACACCTGTGCCGCGCCTGCAAGCCGCGCGCAGAGATCCGCGATGCAGCCGCGCAGCGTGAAAAGCAGCGGCTCGAGCCGGTCGATGCAGTCGTCGAAAGCGAAGCGCTCTTCGTAGACGGTTTGACAGTGGCGCGGCCGCAACGGCTCGTCGTCGTCACCGCGCGCGAGCCGCACGTATTCGCGCGCGCGTTCGCCGAAGCGCGCCGCGAGCGGACCGACGGGCATCGCTGCGATCTGACCGATCGTGCGCAGGCCGAGCAGATCGAAGCGATCCGCATCGCCCGGCGCGAGCGGCAATCGCGTCATCGGCAGCGGCTCCAGGAACGCGGCGCTGCCGCCGGGCGGCACGACGATCGCGCCAAGCATCGCGGCGGCGCAGCGCGCCGTGAACTTGTCGTCCGCGATGGAGGCAGCGCCGGCGAAGCCGAGCGACTTCGCGACCGCGATCGCCGCGCCGAGCGCACCCGTCTCGCCGGCCGGCAGATTCGTCGCGTCGAAATAACACAGACCCGGAGCGCGGCCTTCGACGTCGGGACCGCAGGTCTCGAGCGCATCGAGCAGTTCCACGATCGCCGCACGTTCGGCGACTTCGTCGCGCGCGACGACGACGAGGCCCGGACACGCTGCCCGTGCCTGCTTCGGCGTCATGCCGACCTCGACGCCGCTCGCACCGTGACCCGCGCCGATGATCTCGCGGCGCGACGCACCTTCCGCGACGGCGATCGGCCGGTTCGCGAGCGATGGGTTCGCGCGCAAGCTGACCTCGACGAGGAAGTGCGGCATGAAGAGACAGGCGATGCGACGATCACGCATGGGCGGCGACTCGCTCATCGGGTCGAGCTTCGCTCGACCGGTCGACCGTAAAGGTCGACCGCTCCATTGCATCGTCGAGGGACGTCGGCCACGAACCCGCGACGTCGGGCAGCGCCGCGCGGATCGTCGCGCGCTTGCCGGGCGCGTGCATCCGCGATTTCACCACTTCGACCGACGCGGTGCAGCCCGCGAGCCGGCCGCGCGCCGCGCTGCCCTCCTGCCACACCGGCGTCAGACCGGCGGCGCGCAAGCGCAGCGAGGCGAACGATGCGAGAGCGGGCACGTCGCCGTTCGACAGCGCGACGATCGCCGTGCCGGTCCTCTCCGCTTGTGATGCGAGCCGCGTGCAGTGATGCGCGCGCAAGACGTCGCCGAGGCCGGTACAGTCGAAGACGACGAGCGCGCACGCGCCGCAACGCGCGACCGCGTCGACCGCGCGGCGTGCAAGATCGGCATTGCGCGGGCGCACGACGAGCAGCCGCGACAGCTGGATGCCTGCGCCTGCGGCCGCAGGCGCGAAGAGCGCGTCGGCGGGATCGATGTATGCGGCGAGCAGGCCGCCGGCCGTGCACGCGGCGAGCAGCGCGAACGCGATGCTCGTCTTACCGGACGACGGCGCGCCGAACACTTCGATCAAACGACCGCGCGGCACGCCGGACGGCGCGAGCAGCGCATCGAGTGCGGTGTTCGTGAAGAGCGCACTGCGCTCGGGCTGCACCAAGGCGCGCCCTCGCAGATCGGCTATAGACAAAGACATAGTCACCCGAAATCGCGCCCGTGCCGTGTCGTTGGGTGCTTAGTATAATCGAACATGTGTTCGATGGCAATAGCCAAATCGCATATTCTTGTCCCGGCTCATTCGCCCGGAAACGCGACGAGGCGGGTCGCGTCCCACCCAAGAAACGGCCTCGCGCAATGGACGACTTCCAAACCGCCGCGCGACGCATCATCGACGACTATCTCCTCCACGAGCCGATCAAAGCCACCCTCGCCGGACTCCACGACCACGATGACCGCCTGCCCGATCTGACGGCTGACGGCTTTCACGCGGCAAGCCTGCGGGCGAAAGCGTATCTCGCGACGCTCGAGCGTTTCGAAGCGGATCGCTTGACGGCGTCCGAGCGCATCGACCATGCGCTGCTCGTCGCGCGCTTCGCGACCGACGTCCGAGAGCTCGCCGAGCTCGCGCCGCATCGTCACGATCCTTCGCTCTACGCGAACGTCGCGATCGTCGGCATATATTCGCTCCTCATGCATGACTTCGCGCCGATCGAAAAGCGGCTGCCTTCCATCCTCGCGCGGCTCGAGGGCGTGCCGCAGATCTTCGCGGCTGCTCGGGCGAACCTCGAGCGCTCGCCGGCGATCTGGACGGAGATCGCACTCGAAGAAGCCGAGGGCGGCAGCGTCTTCTTCCGCGCTGAAGTCGAACCATTATGCGGCGGCGACAAACGCTTGCGCGCCGCGCTCGATCGCGCGCTCGCCGCATTCGACGAGTATCGGACGTTCCTCGGCGGCGCGTACGCCGGGCGCGACGGTCAGTCGTTCGCCATCGGCCGCGAGCTGTTCGACTTCAAACTGCGCAACGAGCATCTCTTGCCGTACGATTCCGAGTCGCTCCTCGCGTTCGGCGAGAAGGCGGTGCGCGAGACGATCGAGGGTTTAGAGCGGACCGCCGCGCTCATCGATCGCTCGAAATCCTGGACGCAGCTCGTCGAGTCGCTGCGCAACGATCATCCCGACGAGAAGCGCTTGCTTGAAGCGTACCGAGCGGGGGTTGACGAGGCGCGGTCTTTCGTCGTCGATCGTGGCCTTGCGACGATGCCGTCGAGCGAAGTGCTCGACGTCGTCGAGACGCCGATCTTCATGCGGCCGACGGTGCCGTACGCGGCCTACATGCCGCCCGGACCGTTCGATTCCAGACAAAGCGGTCTCTATTACGTGACGCCCGCGAACGAACGTCTATCGCCCGAAGAACGGGCCGAGCAGATGCTCGGGCACAACCGCCACGCCATGTTGCTGACGAACGTCCACGAAGCGTATCCAGGCCACCATCTCCAACTCGTACGCGCGAACGAGGCGCGATCGCTCGTGCGCAAGCTGCTCGAGAATACCGTGCTCATCGAAGGCTGGGCGCTTTACTGCGAGCAGCTCGTCCTGGACGAGGGCATGACCGACGATCCGCGCACCCGGCTCTTCCAGTTGAAGGATCAGCTGTGGCGGGCGTGCCGCGTCGTCATCGACGTCAAGCTCCATACCCGGCGGATGACCTTCGACGAGGCGGTCGATATGCTCGTCGGCGTCGCACATCTCGAACGGCCGAACGCCATCGGCGAGGTGCGCCGCTACACGCAGTCGCCGACGCAGCCGATGTCGTATCTCACAGGCAAGCAGCAGATCATGGATCTGCGCGAGCGCGAACGACGACGGCTCGGCTTGCGCTTCGACCTGTGCGCGTTCCACGACCGCCTGCTGTCGTACGGCTCGGTGCCCGTCTCGCTCATCGAGCCGACATTCGCGACCGCCGTCTGATCGTTAGATCTTCGATTCGAGCAAGGAGGCGCAATGTATCTCGCATTCAAGCTCATCCACGTCATCGCCGTCATCATCTTCCTCGGCAACATCACGGTCGGCGTGTTCTGGAAAGCGTGGGCCGATCGGACGAACAACGCCGCGATCCTCGCGCACACGATGGAAGGCATCATCAAGGCCGACCGGATCTTCACGATTCCGGGCGTCATCCTCATCGTCATCGGCGGGGTCGGCGCGACGTTCGCGGCCGATATTTCTATACTACGGACGGGCTGGGTTCTCTGGGGCCTCGCGCTCTTCGTGCTTTCGGGCATCGCGTTCGGTCCGTTGTCGCGTTCGCAACGCAATCTGCTCGCACTTGCGAAGGCAGGCGATCTCAACGCGTATCACGCGGCGTCGAATCAGTGGAACGTGTGGGGTACGATCGCGCTCGTTCTTCCGTTCATCGCGGCGGCGATCATGATCCTCAAGCCGCTGCTGCCTGCGTTCCCGTAGCCGATGACGCTCGAGCTTATCAACGCCCTCGCCGCAGTCGGCACGTTCCTCGTCATCGCGGTGAGCGCGATCGCCGCGTTCGTCCAGCTGCGGCACTTGCGCACAAGCAATCAACTCGCCGGCCTGCTGCACACGGTGAACGTGTTCGAAGACAAGGATTTCCAGAGCAAGCTCACGTGGCTCCGCGACGAATTCCCCGCCAAGATGAAGGACGCGAAGTTCCTCGCCGAACTGCGCTATCCGGGTTCGCTCAGCAGAACCGATCACCCTGAGCTCGCGATCGCCGATCTGTGGGAACAGACCGGAGTTTACATCAAGTATGGCCTCGTGAGTGAAGATGCGTTCATGGATCTCGTCGGCGGCAGCGTCCTCCAGTTGTGGAACGCGGTCGCCGATGCGATCAAGATCCGTCGCGAGGTCACTAGCGATGCCGCCTACGAGAACTTCGAATACGTCGCCGCTCGCGCGCTCGAATGGAGAAAACGCCATCTGACGAACTACCCGCCGAATGCGCCGAAACTGCTGCCGAGATCCGGCTCGTGAAGACGATCCGCTTGTGCACCGGTCTACTGCGGCGCGGGAACGACGTGCTGCTCGTCCGTTGCCGCTATGACGGCGAGCCGCAGCCGCTGTGGGTGCTGCCGGGCGGCCGCCAAGAAGACGGCGAGACGATCGCACAGGCCGTCATCCGCGAGTTCGGCGAAGAGACGTCGCTCGCGGTGCAGATCGACGGACTCGCGTACGTGAGCGAGTCGATCGACGTTCGCCGCGGGTTGCACGTCGTCAACTGCACGTTCTGGGTGAGCGAACGCGACGCGAGCGCCCCTAAGCCGCTGCCGCGCGACAAGAAAGTCGTCGAGGTGCGCTTCGTGCGCGCCGCCGAGGCGCCGGCGCTCCTAGCCGCCGATGTCTTGCGCGTTCCCGTCGCGGCGGCGCTGAGCGGCGACCCGCACCCGCGCTACTTCGCTTTCGCGGCTTCCGACGTCGCTGTGCCGTTCTTCGGTCGGACCGGCTGACCGAGGGTGGGCCACATCATCGATCCGCCGGAGCGCGTCGAGGGGAAATTCGTCGCCGTGTTCTTGCAGACCGACATCGCCGATGAGCTCGCGATCTCATTCCTCCGTGACAACGGCATCGATGCGCGCCCGTTTCCGGTGATGGGCGACATCGCGTTCGAAGGTTTCGGCGGCCTCGCTGGGGGCGCATCGATGTTCGGCGGTCAGGCGCTCGTGTGCGTGCCCGAAAGCGACGCCGACGAGGCGCTCGACCTGCTCGAATTCGATTCGGGCCTCGTCGACTACGACGATGACGACGACGCCGGCAAGCGCGACGATGGCTGATATCAGCAACGACTTCGCATGGTCGTGGTCGCGCCACAAGATCTTCTACGATTGCGCGCGCAAACTCTATTGGCAATACTATGGAAGCTGGGGCGGTTGGGACGAGGAGGCGCCCGAAAGCGCCGCGCTCGCGTATCGGTTGAAGCAGCTGAAAAGCGTGTCGATGCTCGTCGGTCAGACGCTCCACGAAGTGGTCCGGGATAGATTGCGCATGCGCCCGGCCGCGGGCGGAGCGGTGCCGGCCCAGCAGATCCGCGATGAGGTCGAAAGGCGTGTGCTCAAACGCATGCGCGAGTCGCGCAACCGGGACTGGGAGCGTTATCACGACCCGAAGCGGTACGCGATCCTCTTCGAGGACTACTACGGTCCGGGCATCGACGAGCGTCAACGCGATGAAGCCTTGGAACTCGTCCGCGATTGCACCGCCGGCCTAGCTTCGAACATCTATGCTCGGCGCGCGTTCGGCGTCGCGAAGGAGCGCCTGCGCATCGTCGATCCGGACGATTTCGACGCGATGCGCATCGTCGTCGACGGCATCGTCGTGTATGCATGTCCTGATCTTGTCGTCGCGGACGACGCAGGCGATCTCCACGTCGTCGACTGGAAGACCGGGCGACCTGAAAAGGCGAATGTCGCGCAGCTCGCGATGTACGGCCTCTACGTGACGGAGCGGACCGGCGTGCCGCTCGAGCGGATCGTCGCGCACGTCGTCTACGTGCGCTACGGCGAGGTCGAAAAGCATGGGAACTTGCGTGAGAGCGTCGAGGAGGCGCGCCGCCGCATATCGACGTTCACCACCGACGTCCGCGATCGTCTGACGGACGTCGAGAACAACGTCGCAGGCGACATCGACAAGTTCCCGATGACGGAGAACCTCATGCTCTGCCGCCGGTGTCAGTTCCAGGAGTTATGCGGCCGGCGCCAAGCCGAACCGATCGCGCCGACCGAGGATGAAGCGGAGTCGGCCTAGACGGGCGACGTACAACGCGCGATAGCCTCTGCGACATGCTTTCTATCAGCCCGCACGCACTTTTCGACCGCTACTCCGATGTTGACGTCAAAGCTGCAGCCGCCGATGATCTCGTCCGGGATGTCGTCGTGGCCGGAACGGTCGCCAAGGAGCCGCATTATTTCGTCGGCAGCCACACGCACGCGCTTCACGAGACGTTCCCTATCGTCACCGAACACGGTCTGCATCTTGACATCATCGACAACGTCGACCTCGCTCCCCGAGTGCCGCTGCACGCGGGGGACGTCATCGCAGTCGCCGGGCAGTTCATCCCTGACGGCAAGGGTTCGGGCATCATCCACGACACGCATCATTCGCCCGGCCCAGGTTGGCATCGGGGCGGCTGGATCGAGTGGCACGGCCACCGCTTCGAAACGATGTTGTCGTGTGACTAGGGAGATACCGTCTTGGCTGTCAAGCCCGGACGGTATCATAGTTGGGGTCAAAGGGCTTTTGGCTGCGCAGCACGCCGTACGCGATGTGAATGAGTTTGCGCATGACGGCGCCGATGATGAGCATTTCGCTCTTGCCGGC
>DASTCX010000035.1 GCA_035710745.1 Candidatus Eremiobacteraceae bacterium
GCCTTCGCAGCCCGACGTCTGCGCTTCAGCGCGCGCGTGCAGGAAGTTCGGGATGAGGATGGCGGCCAAGATTGCGATGATCGCGATGACGATCATCAGCTCGATGAGCGTGAAACCTTTTTGCGATTTGGTCACGAGAGAGGCCCCTTCCGACCTATTTCTGTGGATATCGAAATCGTCGCGCGAACCGGAGATTAGGCCAAAAGCCCAAGCGGTTCACGAACGCTTCACAATTTCATTTCTCGGCGCGGGGCGGATCAATCATGAGTGAGATAGGTCACGATCGCAATGATGCGAGCGCCAGATTCGGCCCGAGACGTCGCCTATTTCGCTTGGAGACCGGAGGCCTGATTGTAGATGATCGATGAGCCGCCGGGATTACCCGCGAGGTTGCCGGTCGTCGTCGTGTCGTGGCCGCCGGTATCCGTGACCTGGTATAAGCCGTACGTGCCCGTGGCCGTCGTCACGCTATAGTTCGATTTGTTGACCGGATCCGTCGGCGTGACGCCGAGGTATTGCGTGCCGAGCAGCGTGCTCGTCACCGTGCCGCCAGGGCCGTACGAACCGTTGTTGTCGACGGCATATTCTTCGAGCGCGGTCGCGATCTGCTTCTCGTTCGCTTCGCAGCCGGATGTCTGTGCCTGCGCGCGAGCGTGCAGGAAGTTCGGGATGAGGATCGCGGCGAGAATTGCGATGATCGCGATGACGACCATCAGCTCGATGAGCGTGAAGCCCTTTTGCGATTTGGTCACCGGACTACGATCCTCCCAATGCATCTCATCACATTTTCTCGGCTCTTGGAAGTCCACGAGCGAGGTGACCTCGATCACTATCGCCGATCGACAAGCTCTACCTCCCACGCCGATAAGCCCGACGTCTAGAACTCGCCGGGCTTATTCGTGTTTCGGCGTAAGCGATTTACTTCGCTTGGATTCCGGAGTTCTGGTTGTATATGATCGATTGACCGCCGGGGTTGCCCGGAAGGTTGCCGGTCGTCGTCGTGTCGTGTCCGCCGGTATCCGTGATCTGGTACGAGCCGTACGAACCGGTCGTCGTCGTGACGCTGTAGTTCGACTGGTTCACGGGATCCGATGGCGTGACGCCGAGGTACAGCGTGCCGAGCAGCGTGCTCGAAACCGTGCCGCCCGCGCCGTACGTGCCGTTGTGGTCGACGGCGTATTCCTCAAGCGCGGTCGCGATCTGCTTCTCGTTGCCTTCGCAGCCGGACGTCTGCGCTTCAGCGCGCGCGTGCAGGAAGTTCGGGATGAGGATCGCCGCAAGAATAGCGATGATCGCGATGACGATCATCAGCTCGATGAGCGTGAAGGCTCTATGGTGCCTGGCCAAGATCTACACCTTTCCGAGTCCGTGCGATCCCCCAAGCGGACTACCTTCGAGATTGTGGACCGCAGTCTATTGTGGCACGACGGCGTTCACACTTCCTTCGTACTCTTTTCTCAACGTTCGTAGCCCGTTCTAGCGTGTGACCGTACGAACGGTATGCGCCGGCTTCGATGAACGCTTCGTCTGTTTATCATATAAGATCACATTGACGATATCTGAAAGTCCCGCGCGAGCCTCGGACCACACGTGCAATTGCCGGCGCGTCGAGTCGAGGTAGCGCTTCACCTCGTGACCCGGGTCCGCGTAGTACGCCTGATTTTCGATGTACCAAATGCGCTGCCCCGCGTGCTTGCGGATCCACCCGAGCGTGAACGGCAGATCGGCCGGCATCGCCGGCCCTTCGGCCGGGTGGCCGCGAAACGCCGTGAAGTCGCCGACGACGAGATACGGGAACCCCTGGACGAACAGCATCGCGTCGTCGGGCTTCTCGTTCTGGAGCACGATGAGATTGACGAGATACCAGTCGGTGAACTGATAGAACGGGTCCCAGATGATGTCGGCCGAGCAGACGGCGGCGATCGCCGGCAACGCGATCGCGAGCGCCGCCCCCAAGACGCGAAGCCGGCCTGCGATAAGCCATGCGATGAGTCCGCCGACGGCGATCGTGAAACCGGGAAGCGCGGGCAGCAGATAGCGCGGCACCACGAGCCCTTTGCCGGTCGCGAGCGTCGCGATCACCTGCAGGGCGGCGACGCCGAGCCAGAACGGCACGATCGTCCTCGGCCAGCGCGCGATCGAGACGACGGCCACGATCGCTACGAATACGGTGACGGACCACGCGAATACGATCGAGCCGGACCAGTTCCACGGCACGCCGGCCAGCAAGACGTCGCGCGGCAATAGCACCCAGCCGATCGGCACGACCTTCGTGCCCGCGACGAGGCCGCCGTGTGGAGCCTGGATGCGGATCGCCCACATCCACGGCACGAGCGCGAGCACCGCGGCGCCGCATGATGCGAGGATCGGCCAGCGCTTGCGCAGGTCGAAGAGCGCGTACGCGCCCTGGCACACCAGCGTGACGGCGCCGAGATATTGGATGTAGGGCAAGAGTATCGCGACCGCCCCGTAGCCGAGCCATGCGGCGACGCGTCTTCGTCCGGTCGCATCCTGACCGATGAGCAAGAGCCACCACGACGTCGTGCAAAGCGCGGTGAGGACGCTGTACATCCGGAAGACGCGATCCCAGTCGACCAAGCTCGGCTCGAGAGCGACGAGGAACGCCGTCGCTCCCGCGGCGACGTCGCCGAAAAGGCGGCGCGCGATCGCCCACGATGCCACGATCGTCAGCAGCCCGAACGGCGCGGTGAGGAAACGATAATCCCACGGTTGCCAGCGCAGCACGCCGATGAGCCAATGCGTCACCGCGTAGAACACCGGCGGATGGAAATCGTGGTAGACGATCTGGTTCATCATCGCCGCCCACGGCTTGCTCGCGACCCAAAGCGTGAACGCCTCGTCGAGGAAGAGGCTGCGGTTCGTCAGGTCCCATAGCCGAAGGTAGCCGCCGATAAGGAGCGCGATGACGAGCGCGACGACCGCTCCGTCGATCCTACGGCCTCTCAAGGTTTCGGTCTCGATGTGGCATGCCGAGCGCAACTCGGCTGCCGACCTTCGGTCGGCATACCACATCTTTTCTCTGGGCCGTAGAGCGCGAAGAACACCGTGCTGCTCGGATCGGATCGCGGCTCGAACCATTCGCGCAGCCGAGGTCGCGTCGCTTCGATGCGCCGTTTGATCTCGCGGTTCGGATCGGCATACCACGCTTGGTTCTCGATATACCAGACCCGCACGTCAGCATGACGGTCGAGCCACGCATACGTCGGCTCGATCGACGACGGCGACTGCGGACCGAAGACATCGTGGCCGACGACCGCCGGCGAGGCCTCGAGGACGAGATACGAGTAGCCCTGTACGAAGAGGATCGCGTCCGACGGACGCTCGATGCCCGACATGATCGCAGCGACCGTGTTCCAATCCGAGGACTGATAGAACTTATCGAGGAGCTGGTCGGCATCTGCGACGGCATTCACCGACAGCACAGCGAGCGCGAGCGCGACGCCGGCGACGCGCCATTTCGTCCGCAGCGCAAATGCGCAGATCGCACCGACGGAGATCGCGAACGCGGGAACCAGATAGACGAGATAGCGGGCGAACACGAGGTTGCGGCCAAGCGCGAGCGTCGCGATGACCGCAACGGCGAGCGCGCCGCCGTAGATCGCCATCGCCCCGCCGCGCGCGAGCGCGAGACCGGCGGCAGCCAGGGCTATCACGGCGATCGCGAAGATCAGATCGAAATGCGTGCCGGTGTACCAGCTCACCGGCAGCGCGTAGCCGAGCACGTCGCGCGCGGACCATGCGGCGGCGGCCAGTCCCTTACCGCCCGTGAAACCCGATTGCGGGAACTGCTCTCGTATCGCCCACCACCATGGCATCGTGGCGAGGAACGCGATGATGCCACATGCGATCGCCGGACAGCGGCGTCGCAGGTCGAAGAGCGCGTACGCACACTGACAAGCGATGACGATCGCTCCGAGGTACATGACGTACGGCAGCACGATCGCGCATGCGCCGTACAGCGCCCAAGCGATGACGCGAGAGCGCCGCGTCTGCGCCGTCGAGGCGCGCATCAGCAAGACGCAGGACAGCGCCGTGAGCGCGGTCAGCGGCGCGTACATCCGCAGCAGCCGGTCGAACAGGAGCAGCGTCGGCTCGGTCGCGACGACGATGGCCGCCACCGCAGCCGCGATGTCGCCGAACCCACGACGCGCCAGCGCCCAGGTGCTCGCGATCGTGACGAGCCCGAACGGCGCGATGAGGTAGCGATACCACGTCGACGGCCAATGGAACAGCGCCATCGCGGCGTGGACGTAGAGGTAGAGCAGCGGCGGATGCGCGTCGTGCTGCGCGAGCTGGGCGAACATCGCCGGGATCGGCATGCGCGCCGCATCGAGCGTGAACGCCTCGTCGACGAAGACGCTTTGAGCCGCGAGCTGCCACAGGATCAGGAACGCGCCGACGGCGAGCGCGATCCACAGACCGCCGAACGCGACGCGTGCGGTAGCGGCGGGCGCCGGATCTCGCATCAGCGCAGGTCTTCTTTGAGCTTTCGGAGGCTTTGGGCGAGCAGTCGTGAGATGTGCTTTTGCGAGAACCCGAGCCGGCGCGCGATCTCGGTCTGCGTCAGGTCCTTGTAGAAGAACAGATGGATGAGCTCGCGCTCGACGTGCGCCAACTTGTCGATCGCGCGATCGAGTGCGACGCGATCCTCCACCGGCAGTTGGAACGACAGCGCGCGCTGGCTCCGGATGGCGTCGAAGCGTGCGGCCGACGCGCTCGGCGCGTCGTCCGACAGCGAGGCGAGATTATACGCGTCGCGCAGCCGCAAGATCTCGCGAACGCCTTCCGGCTTGACGTTCATCTCGTCGGCGAGCTCGTCGATCGTCGGCTCGCGATGGAGCCGGCTCGACAGCCTGTCGTGCGCCTCGTGCATCTGACGGTTGAGCGTCCGGTACCAGCGGGGCACGCGGACGATCGGGGCGAGGTCGCGGAGGTAGTGCGAGATCTCGCCGGCGATGACGGTGCGCGAGTACGCCTCGAACGGAACGCCGAACGCCGGATCGAAGCGTTCGACGGATTTGATGAGTCCGAGGTATCCGACTTGCTCGAGATCGTCGCGCGATCCCGACGTGCGGACGAACTGCGTCGCTATCTGACGGACGAGCGGCATGAAACGGACGACGAGGTCGTCGCGTGACTTACGGGATCTGGTCGCCCAGTATTCCTCGAAGTCAGCTCCGGCCTCGCCTGACCGATCGTGCATCAGAACCGCCATGCGGTCAGTGGATGTTGCCGATGATCTGGTACAGCGGCAGGAAGACCGAGATGACGATGAAGCCGACCACGAAGCCCATGCCGAGGATCATCATCGGCTCGAGCAGCGACGTCAGCGACGCGAGCATGTAGTCGACCTCGGTGTCGTAGAAGTCGGCGATCTTCGAGAGCATGCCGTCGAGGTTCCCGGTCTCTTCGCCGACGGACACCATCTGCGTCACGAGCGGCGGGAACATCCCGGACAGCTGGAGCGGCACCGCGATCGACTCGCCCTCGCGCACCGAGTCGCGGACCTTGTTGACCGTCTCGGCGACGACTTCGTTGCCCGACGCCTTGCCGACGATCTCGAGCGCCTGCATGATCGGCACGCCCGATTGGAGCAGCGTGCCGAGCGTGCGGCAGAAGCGCGAGATCGCGACCTTGCGGATGAGCATGCCGAACACCGGCAGCTTGAGCTTGAACGCGTCGAACTGTCTCCGGCCGACCTGCGTCGACGTGTAGCGGTTGAACATGATGAAGCCGACGATGAGCAGTATGATCGTCGGGATCAGGATGAACGGGTTGCGCGCTGCGACCGTGAAAGTGATGAGGATCTTCGTCGGCAGCGGCAGCTTCATGTCCATCTGTTCGAACATCGAGACGAACGTCGGCAGGATGAACGTCACGAGGAATATGACGATGCCGACCGCCATCACCAAGATGACCGTCGGGTACGTCATCGCGGCCTTCACCTTCTTCTTCAGGTTGAAGTCCTTCTCGAGGAAGCCCGCGAGCCGGTTGAGGACGTCGTCGAGGATACCGCCGAGCTCACCAGCGCGCACCATGTTGGTGAACAGGGGCGAGAAAACTTTCGGGAACTTGCCGAGCGCCGCGGCGAGCGTCGAGCCGCCTTCCACCTCGCGGCGCACCGCGACGATGATCGGCTTGAGCTGCGCGTCTTCCGTCTGCACGCCGAGGACGTCGAGACAGCGGACCATCGCGAGACCCGCGTTGATCATGGTCGCGAACTGGCGCGCGAACACGACGAGCGCCTGCTCGCTGACGCCTTTGAATTTGCTGAACACCGCGCCGATGTCGGCGTTCATCACCCCAGAGTTCTTCTGGGTGATGCCGGTGACGTAATAGTTCATCTCGCGGAGCTTCGCGCGCAGGACGCGCTCGTTCTCCGCCTCGATGACGCCGTTGACGGTCTTACCGGCCGCGTCTTTCGCCTGGTATGCGAAACTGGGCATGGAATCCTAACTCCCCGGTCGAGCTAAAGCTCGGCCGCTACAGAACAACGCTCAAAGATTGGTGTGCTGGCCCACGAGCAGGATCACGATGAGGATGAGCCACCACAACAAGGACATCTGCATGAGAATTCTCCCCCTCTATTCTCGGCCTTTGTTCACGGCCTATGTAGCGGTCGAGCTTTGGCTCGACCGTGTCGTGTCAAGCACCTTCGATGAGCTTGCGAAGCTCTTCGGGGTGCATCGATGCGTTGAGCGCCTCTTCGGCGGTGATCATGTGCTTGCGCACGAGGTCGCGCAGCGACATGTCGAAGGTCTGCATGTGCATGACCCGGCTCGTCACGATGGCGTTGTGGATCTGGTGCGTCTTGCTCTCGCGGACGAGGTTGCGTATCGCGGGCGTCGCGATCATGACTTCGGCCGCCGGCACGCGGCCGACTCCCGAAGCGTGCGGCAGCAGCCGCAGGCAGACGACGGCTTCGATGACCGAGGCCACCTGGACGCGGATCTGCTGCTGCTGATGGGCGGGGAACACGTCGATGATGCGGTCGATCGTCTGGGCCGCATCCGAGGTGTGCAGGGTCGCGAAGACGAGGTGTCCGGTTTCGGCGATCGTCAGCGTCGTCGCGATGGTGTCCATGTCGCGCATCTCGCCGACGAGGACGATGTCGGGGTCTTCGCGCAGCGCCGCGCGCAGCGAGTTGGCGAAGCTGTAGGAGTCCTGGCCGATCTCACGCTGATTGACCATGGACATCTTGTGGTAGTGGAGATACTCGATCGGGTCTTCCATCGTCAGGATGTGGCGCGCCATCGACGAGTTGATGACGTCCACCATCGCCGCCAGCGCGGTCGACTTGCCTGAGCCCGTCGGACCGGTGACGAGGATGAGTCCGTGCGGCCGGGCGACGAGATCGCCCATGACCGGCGGAAGGTTGAGCGACGCGAGCGGAGGCACCGTCGACGGGATGGCGCGGAAGACCGCGCCGATGACGCCGCGCTGCTTGAACGCGTTGATACGGAATCGTCCGAAGCCTTTGAGGCCGTGCGAGAAATCGAGCTCGAGATTCTTCTCGAACTTCTCCTTCTGTCCGTCCGTCAGGATGCTGTAGAGCAAACGCTTCGAGTCATCGGGCGTGAGCTTCGGAAATTCGGTCGGCGAGAGCCGGCCGTCGATGCGGAGCATGGGCGGCAAGCCGACGCACATGTGAAGATCGGACGCGCCGCGTTCGATCGTCACGCGCATCAGTTCGTCCATGCGCAGCCCGAGGAGATCGCTTACGTTTGTCGCCATTATTTTTCGCTCGTCCTGGAGGGTGTCGGAATGCGAGGGCACGACACCGGAAAACGGCGGCCTGCCCAGCCTCTCCTAGAGTATCGGCACGTCGTTACGACTTCCTGACGGCGGTCGCTGTGTCACGCCCCGTGTCCCGAAAGGCTAAAATCATGGGGGCGACGAGCATCACGGCCGCGAGCGCAGCCAAAAGCGGGGTGTACGCCGAGCCGAGCTCGGCCGGTGCGATGCCATCGAGCGCGTAGCGCAAGAATACGAAGACGCCGAGCCACCAACCGAAGGCGCCCCATCGGCCGCTGTCGACCGCCGACGGTGCGGTCCATAGCGCATACCACGGATGGATGATCGAGAGCGAATAGACGGCGCTCGTGAGCGTGCGCCAGATCTCCGCGAGGCGGCGGCCCGAGGCGTAGCGGATGACGCTTACGACCGCGATCGCGACGAAGGCGGCGAGCGCCGCGAGCTGGATGATCCGCGGCCATGTCAGCTGGCCGAAGAGCGGCAAGACGACGCCGGGCAAGACCGGGTTGTCGGCAGTGCCGAGCGAGAAGAACGGCATGTCGGCAAGCCACTGCGGCGACATCGCGAGCACGCCGCCGTGGCCGATGAGCGAGTACAGGGTTTCGATCCCATTCCAGAACGGGCGGAAGAGCAGCGCAGGCAACGCGATCGAGATGCCTGCGCAAAGCATGGCGCCGGTCGCGCCTTTTCTGGCGACGCGGATGACGAGGAACGGCACGAGCACGATCGACACGTATTTCACCGCGATCGAAGCGCCGAGCAAGAGCCCGGCGACGAGCGGCAGTTCGTCCGCGACCGCGAACGCCCAGATCGCCGCGGCGGCCATGAGCATGTCGTTGTGGCCGCCGACCGCCGTCTCGTAGAGCACGAGCGGATGGAGTGCGAAACGCGCGGCGCGCTTGACGCGCTCACGTTCCGCTAGCCCTCGCAGGGCGAAGAGCAGACCGGTGGTCGCGGCCAGCGCGCCGCCGGCCGAGAGGATCCGATGCGACCACACCTGCGCCCCGAGCGGCCAGGCCGCTTCGACGCGCGCGATGCCGCCGGCGAGCAGCGTCCAGAGCGGCCCGTAGTTGTCCGGCGGCGGCGGATTTCCGTAGAACGCGAGCGCCTGACGCAATATCTGATCGCTTCCGACATTTACCGGCGAGCCGAGCAGGTACGGATCGAGGCCGAGCAGTCCGTACAACCTGCCGTAGATGACGTACGCGTAGACGTCGCCGGAAAGCGTCACGGTGACGGCGAGCAGCGCCAAAAGGAGCAGTGCTTGTATGCCGACGAGCACGCCCGAGCGAGCGCGGCCTTCCGTATCCATTGCACGCGCGATCTGCGTTCCGGCGATCGCCAGGCCGGCGACGAGCGCCCAGAGGCAAAGCGTCAGGCGCCACTCGCCGAGCGCCTGCCATGCGACGTGGACCGGCAGCGCTAGGCCGACGGTGAAGTCGACGTGATGACGGAGGTCGTTGAAGTCGATCAGGCTCCCGGCGATCTGCGCACTCGCCAAAGCATAGGCGACGATGAGCGCCACAGCAAGAGCGGTCCAGCCCAAGAGCCTCACGCGCGAGCTTCCGCGTTCGGCTTCGTCGTCATGGCCATGACGGCGGGAACGATGAGATATGCGGCCGTCGCAGCGATGGGAACCCATGCCGGCATCCAGCCCGAAACCGTGTCGACCGTATAGCAGCCGAAGACGAAGACGCCGAACCACCACGCGTATTCGGCCCAACGGCCGGCGCACGACACGGCCGGTACGAGCCACAGCCCGTACCACGGATGCATCGAGGGCAACGAAAGCAGCAGGGCGGTGATCGATCGCCACACGTGACGCATGTCGAACCGTCGCAGACAGAGCAGGGAGCCGATGACGACGAGCGCCCCGGCGACCGACAGCGCCGCGAGCTGCACGATGCGGGCCCACGAGAGTACGCCGAACACCGGCACGACAGGCAGCGCCTCGAACGCGGGCACGTTTCCCAGCCCGGCCGCGAAGATCGGCATGTTCGCGAGCCATTCGAACGACATCGCGAAACGGCTGCCGTTCGCGGCGAGCGCCTGCGCGCCCGCAGCTCCGGTCTGGAACGGCCTCGCGCAAAGCACGGGTATGACGATAGCAAGAACGCCGCAGAGGATCGCTGCCGGCCAGCCGCTGCGCCGCGCGCGGACCACGAGGAACGGCAGCGCGATCACAGCGACGTACTTCACGGCGATCGCGCAGCCTGCGAGCAATCCGGCGATGAGCGGCAGTTCGTCGACGATCGCGAACGCCCACACCGCGGGCGCGACCATGAGCATGTCGTTGTGGCCGCCGACGGCGCATTCGTAGAGGACGAGCGGATGAAATGCGAAGCGGCCGGCGGCTTTCGTGCGCTCGGCCTCCGGCATACGCCGCAGCGCGTGCAGGATGCCGGCGATCGCCGCGAGGGCAGCGACGATCGCGACGGCACGAAACGACCATGCCGACCAGAACAGATCTGCGCCGGCGAACAGCTTCGATTGCAATCCGGCGACGAGCGTCCATAACGGACCGTACGGATCCTCGAACGGCACCTTGCCCGCGAAGGTCAATATCTGCGCGATGATCGGGTCGCCTAGATGCGTCACGTCGCCGAACGCATACGGATTCATCCCGTGGACGCCGTAGAGGCGTCCGTACATCACGTAGAAATACACGTCGCTCGATTGGATGATAGCGAACGCGCTGAGCGCCGCGCTCGTGACGGCGAACGAGAAGCAGAGCACGTGCGCCGGCCGCCGTTCCAGACGAGAGATAGACGAAGCGAGCGCGATGCCGCAGACCGCGATCGCGGCGAGCATCGACCAGATGACGAAGTCGACATCCCAGCCGGGCGATGCCGCCTGCACGACGTGGATCGGAAATGCGTACGCCGCGGAATACGGTGTCCGGGTGTATGCATCGAAAAAAGTCTCGTGGACTGCGAGCGCGGACGCCGCCAGCGAGCCGGCCACGGCGAGTACGACGATCGCCGCAAGCCACACCGCCCAGTGGACCTTCTTCATCGCTCGATCCACCGCGCAACCCTACCAAACCGGAACACCGTCACCATATCCCGCGAGTACACCGGCTTCAGAACGCCGCGGGCCGCATCTTCGTCGAGGACGCGCCAGTCGACACCCGTCGGCGTGCGGTCGACGTACGCGCTGTTCGCGTTGACGACGAGGTATCTGAACCCGGCGGCCGTGAGCGGTTCATAGCGTCGATACGACGGGAGCGTCCAGTCGATCGACAGCGGCTGATAGTACGGATTGAACCACGTCGCGGTCGAGCCGAAGTAATAATCGCGGACGTCGTCGAGCGCGGCGACGCGGCCGCCGCCGTTGTCGCGGACCCAGCGGACCGCGCCGTAGAATTCCAGGCGCGACGTCAGGTAGGCGTCGCCCGATTGCGCGCCCGCCATGTACGTGAACGCCGGCGCGACGCTGTTCGACGCGTCAAGCCGCCCGGGGATCCAGTCGACCGCGACGCCGAGGGCGCACAGCGCGAGGAGCACGGTTTGGCCGGCGACGCGCAGCCGCGGGCCTGCGATGACGGTACCTGCCGCCGCGGCTATCGCGAACAAGCACACGGCGGGCACGAGAAAACGCAGCTGCTGGCTCGATTCGAACCAGACGATCGTGAGCCCGAAACTCAGAGCGAGAACGACGGCCGTGCGACGGAACGCGGCGAGCGATGCGAGCACGAAGATCGAACCGATGTCGAGCGCGTAGCCGGGATCGCCGCAAAAGGTCTTCGGCGAGACGAGCAGACGCCACGGCAACATGACGGCGTCGCTCGCGCTTGCGCCGCCGCCGCACCACGAGCGCGTCATCGAAACGTAGCGCTGCGCGAAGAGCCCGACCGACCCCGGCGCCGAGGCGCTGAGGAACGGGAATACGGGATCGCCGGTCGCGAGCGCGGTTCGTAAGAACCACGCACCAGCGAGCACGATAGCAGCCGCGCCGAACCGGGCGACATCCGATGCTTTGACGCGACCGCGCAATACGACGAGCGCGATCAGCGCGATGACGATGATGACGAGACCCGTATATTTCGTCGCCGCCGCCGCGCCGGCTAGAGCGCCCGCAGCGACAGCGACTCCCGAGCGGACGTCCGACGGTTCCGAGGCGACAAGCAGCGCGCCGATCGCGAACATCGCGAACGGGATGTCGACGTAAAACGACGGCGCGAGCCAGATCCATAGCGCGCAACACGAGACCAGCGCCATCGCGATGGGGCCGGATCCGGCTGCGACACGCTGCGCCCACCTGGCGCAAAGGAGGACGAGGACGATGCCCGATCCCAGCGTCGCGAACGCCGCGCCTGCGGTGCCGCCGACGATGAAGGCAGGCAGCGCCGCGGCCTCACCGAGCAGCACGAAGCTCGTCTGAAGCATGCTCGGGTCGACCGCGATGGTATGCGCTTGCACCGCTCGCGCCAAGATCGGCAGATGATAGGCGAGCGGATCCCACCACGTCGCGGGCAGCGCTGCTGCGACCGCGCCGGTCAGCCACGCGCAAACGGTGACGACGACCGCCGCCTTATCGAGGACCGGCATGACCTTGAACGCGCTTATCGCTCCGGCCGGTAGCGATAGCGCGAGACGCCTATCTTGTATGCAGCGCATGACAAATCGCGCGACGATGAGACCGACGACGATCCACGCCCAGATCGCATGGAGCAGACCGAGCGCGCCGACGGCAGTCCCGACGAGCGCGTAGCCGAGAGCCGCCGCCTGCGGACTTCGTGCTCGATCCTCAAGACCGATCGCCGAAAACGACACGGCGCCGAGGTCGATCGCCGCCCACCAGACGAGCGTGCCGCCGGCAAGGCCGAACGCGAAACGCTCCCAGAACGGCGCAGCGTCGAGCCAGTTCATAGCGCGAGCGTCTCGCGGATCTGGCGCAGCCTGGCAGGTTCGATGGATCTGGCAGCGGCGGCTCTGCGGCCGAGGCGGGTGTTTTCGACGATGCGCAGCAGCGCGCGTAGCGGCGCGGCGGCGATGATCGCGCGCCAGCCGCCGAGGAGCAACGAGCCTCCGAGGCGCGGACCATATCGATCTCGCATCGCAAGTGCTGCGTCGCGCGCGACCGCATCGTCGCCGCGGACGAGGCCTTTCACCCAGACCTCGACGAGCTTCATCCGCAGCTGACGCAGGACCCTGGCGGCGAGCTTCTTGCGCGTGTCCGTCTCGATCTGAGTGTCTTCATCGATCTTGCGGCAGATGCGCGCAAAGCCGGTAGCGACTTCAGCCGTCTCTCCGACCGAATGCGCGTCGGCGTGCCTGACGTATGCTCCGCAGACGCGTTTCGAAACGACGATCGGGGCACACGCGGCGAGGTGCAATTCGAAGTCGAGATCGGACGGGGCACCCACGTCGAGGTCGAGGTATCCGATCCGATCGATCGCCTCCCGCCTGAACAGCACCGTCGTCCATGTCGGGTGTCGATTGTCGAGCATCGCGAACGCCCCGCTCGGCGGCTCGAAGATTCCCTCGCGCGGCCACAACGCTAGGGGTTCGAACAGCGGCCGTCCTGCTTCGTCGACTTCGACGGTCGACGCCGCGGACATGAGCGCGTCTGGCTGGCGTGCAAAACCAGAGAGTGCGGTCTCGTAGAAATCGGGTAACAGAACGTCGTCATCGGAGAGGAACGAGAAATACGGCGTCTCGACACGCCGCATCCCGAACAAGAAGTTCGCCATAGCTCCGATGTTGCGGTCGTGCCGAAAGTACTGGACTCGCGCGTCTCCAGAAGCGAATGCTTTGACGACGGACTCGGTCTCACCACCCGATGCATTGTCGTAAACGCATACCCTCACATTCGGGATCGTCTGACGGAGCACGCTGCTTAGAGCGCGCCGCAGCATCTGGGGCCGTTGATATGTCGGTATGATCGCCGTGACTGCTCCTAACGTTCGCACTAGCCGGCCGCAGTGATCCGATGAGTGACGCGAAGGTAACGTGCGACGGCATCGCGCCACGGCGCCGGCGTTAAGCCAAGCGCTGCAAGCTTTTCGCTTGCCAAGGCGCTGTGAAGCGGTCGGCGCACTATGTCTTCGTGGCCTGGGGTCGCTTCCACGATCGTGATATCGGCACCGCACAAATCCCGAACGACCGACCCTAGCTCGTACCAGGTGCAGGCTCCGGCGTTTGCGAGGTGATACACCCCGTAGGGTGCATGACATGCGAGCAGCCGGCCGATGAGCTCGGCCGCATCCGCCGCGTACGTGGGCGATATGGAGCCCTGGGCGACGAGTTCAACGGTCGAGCCTCGTTCCAGCCCGGCGATGCGATCGACGAAGTTCGGTCGTCGACGTCCGGCTGCGACGCCAAAAACCGTCGCAAGTCGAGCGACGTAGTGACGTGTCGTAGTCTCCCGTGTAATCGCTTCCCCGGCCAGCTTCGAGGCGCCGTAGACATTTAAAGCGTTTGTCGGATCCGACTCGACATACGGCGATGTCTTCGATCCGTCGAAGACGTAGTCGGTACTGAACGTCACGCAGGTCGCGCCGGTTGATTGCGACGCGAGCGATACGTTGAGGCAACCTCGATAGTTCGTCTCGAATGCCGCGGTCAGATCGCGTTCCGCGGCAGCGACGTCCGTCCAGGCCGCGGCGTTCACGAGCACATCGCCATCGGTGAGACTGTGCGCCGCCTCGAGCACCGCATCGAGAGACTCGATGTCGCAAGCGGCACGGTCATATGGGCGGACCACGTAGCCAACCTCCGTGAGAACGCTCTGAATCGCGCTGCCCATTTGGCCCCTCGACCCGAACACGACCGCCTTCGGAAAGTTGTTCAATCTTTCACGCACCGAAGGTACCCGTCGGGCGCCGCGGTCACGAGGAGCGTCGCGAGGATATCCTCGGCGATTTCGAAGCGATCGTCATGCCTGAGGAACGAGTGGACCGCCGTCATCGGGTTATTCCCGTGGCTCCACGGACGATCTGGAAAGGTGCCCGGCAATGTCTCGATGATCGTGTCGAAGACCACGAGGTAACCGCCGGATTTCACGAGCGGCGAGTACGCCTCGAGTTCACCTGCGACATGGTCGGCGGTGTGGTTAGAATCGAGAACGACGACCACGCGTTTACCCGCCGCCCGCTCGCGGGCCACCGCGACGACGGCCGGATCGGTCGACGAGCCGTCGAGCAACTCGATCCGCCGCGCCAGGGGATGCGCTTGAATGACCATCCGGTTATGCGCTCTGATGTCGACATCTATGCCGAGCACGCCGCCGGTGCCGATCATCTCGAGCATCGACGCGAAAAACACGGTTGAACCACCGTGTGCGACGCCTGTCTCGATGATGAGCTCAGGCTTGTATTCCCAAATGATCTCCTGAAGCGCGACGACGTCTTGCGGATATTGGATGATCGGAATTCCGAGCCATGTGAAGTTGTACGAGTAGCGGTGCTCGATCGTCTTCTCCATAAAAGCGGCTGACAGCCGTGCCAAGTCGCGATCGGCACGCATTGCGGCCAACAACGCCGGATCCGAAGCTCTATTGTCGCTCATCTCGCACACCAGTCGCCTCGGCTCGACAAAGAGTCAACGTTGGTATCGGCACGACGAACTGCCCACCCCATCCTTGGATCGCCTCCAACTGAAAGAAAATCTCGTCTTTGATATTCCACGGCAGGACGAGAACAAAATCTGGCCGTCGCTCGAAAATCTTCTCGGGAGCTTCGATGGGAATACGCACGCCCGGGATCAGGCGTCCTTGTTTATGCGGACTACGATCGACCGTATACGCGAGCAGGTCCGGACCGATACCGCAATAGTTGAGTAACGTCGTAGCTTTCGCCGGCGCCCCGTATCCCGCTACTCCTTTGCCGGAACGTCGGGCCTCCTGCAGAAACGTCACGAGTGCATCTTTCGCCTTGACGGCGGCGCCTTGAAAAGCAGCGTACGCGTCGCGGCGCTCCAGATGTGCATCTTCTTCCTCCGTAAGCACGCGCTCGACGGACTCGCCCTTCGGTGGATCCGCCTGAGCATGTCGCACCCAAAGACGCAGGCTTCCGCCGTGGGTCGGCAACTCGTCGACGTCGACGACGTCGAGCCCGTGGCGTTCGAAGATCCTTTGCGCCGCGCGCAGCGAGAAGTAGGAGAAATGCTCGTGGTATATCGTATCGAACTCGCCGGATTCGAGCATCCGCAACAGGTGTGGAAACTCGAACGTCGCCGTGCCTCGACGCGCGAGCAGCGATGCGATGCCGGCGACGAAGTCGTTGACGTCGGGCACGTGCGCGAGCACGTTGTTGGCGACGATAAGGTCCGCGCTGCGGCCGTCTTCGATGAGCTTTCTGGCGAGCGCGACTCCGAAGAACTCGGCGACCGTCGGCACGCCCGCGGCTTGGGCGACGCGGGCGACGTTGGCGGCCGGTTCGACGCCGAGCACGGGCACGCCGCGGGCCTGGAACTCCTTGAGCAGATACCCGTCATTGCTCGCCAGCTCGACGACGAGCGACTGCGGACCGAGCCCGAGCCGCTCCACTACCGTGGCCGCGTATGCTCGCGCGTGTGCGATCCAGGTGTCCGAGTACGACGAGAAATACGCGTAATCGCCGAAGATACGCTCGCGGCTTTCCACCGCGGGCACCTGCACGAGCCAGCACGTCTCGCAGACGTACGCCCGCAACGGGTACAGCGGATCGGCGGCGTGTGTCGACGGCTCGACGAGCGCGTTCGACAACGGCGACATGCCGAGGTCGATGACCTCGCTCGTCAGCGCCGCGCCGCAGGAGCGGCATGAAGGCGCCTTGCTCACGCGGACAGCGCCTCGTACCGCGAGATGTCGCGGGCGAGGAGATCGCGGACGGAAGCGCCCGAAGCGCGATCCTTGTGCCAATCGACCGTCCATCGGATCGCTTCGTCCAGCGCTATCCGGTCGCACCAATCAAGCAGCCGCGCTGCTTTTGTGCTGTCGAGCCGCAGCACGCCTCGCTCGGCGGCGTGCGCGCCCTTGTCGTGGCTCCACGACGCGCCATCGCCCCACGCTATCGCGACGGCATCGGCGATCTTCCGGACGGGCACCTCGTTCTGTGCGCTCGGCCCGAAGTTCCATGCTTGTGCGAACGAGCGTGCATCCGAGAAAAGGCGTTCGGCGAGATCGAGGTAGCCCGCGATCGGGTCGAGGACGTGCTGCCAAGGCCTGATGTCGTCCGGCCGGCGGATCCGTGCCGTCTCGCCCACGTCGAACGCTCGAAGCATGTCGGGCACGAGCCGGTCGCGCGAGCTGTCGCCGCCGCCGATGACGTTGCCTGCGCGCGCGGTCGCGATTTTTTCGTCCTCGAAGAACGCTCGTCGATACGCCGCCGCGACGATCTCGGCGCCGGCCTTGCTCGCCGAATATGGATCGTCGCCGCCGAGCGGATCGTCTTCGGTATGTCGTCGAGACGGCTCGCCGGCGGCATAGCATTTGTCGCTTGTGACGACGACCGCGGCGCGTGCGGTGGGCGACGATCTGAGCGCGTCGAGCAGGTTCGCCGTCCCCATCGTGTTGACGGAAAACGTCAGCGCCGGTTCTTCGTACGAGCGTCGCACGAGCGATTGTGCGGCCAGGTGGATGACGATATCCGGCCGCGCGTCGTCGAGCGCACTCGCAAGCGCGGACGTGTCGCGGATGTCCGCAACGGTCGAGACCATGTCGGCCTTCAAACGCGAATCGCCGAACGGCGAGCCCGCTTCAGGCGCCAGAGCGAACCCCGACACGCGCGCGCCCGCGTCGACGAGCCACGCGCAAAGCCAGGTCCCCTTGAAACCCGTATGCCCTGTGACGAACGCGCGCTTCCCTTTCCAGAAAGCCCGATTCATCCCCACGCTTTCCACGGCGCTTTGCCCGACGCCCAGAGATCGTTGAGAAGTTCTTTGTCGCGCAGCGTGTCGAGCGGCTGCCAGAAGCCGCGATGGAGAAACGCAGACAACTGGCCGTCTTTAGCGAGCCGCTCCATCGGATCACGCTCCCAGACGCTATCGTCGCCGTCGATATAGTCGATCGCCTTGGGCGAAAGGACGAAGTAACCGCCGTTGACCCAGCCACCCTCTTTCGGCTTCTCCTCGAACGCCGAGATCTTCGCGCCGTCCATCGTGAGGATACCGAAGCGGCCGGGCGGCTGCGTCGCCGTCACGGTCGCGAGCGTCTTACCGCTCTTGTGGAACGCGACGAGCTTGCCGATATCGACGTCCGACACGCCGTCGCCGTAGGTGAAGCAGAAAACCTCACCCGCGACGTGGTCCTTCACCCGCCGCAGTCTGCCGCCGGTCGCCGTCGCTTCGCCTGTGTCGACGAGCGTCACGCGCCAGGGCTCGGCGCTTGAC
This sequence comes from Candidatus Eremiobacteraceae bacterium, assembly GCA_035710745.1. Classification (NCBI taxonomy): domain Bacteria; kingdom Bacillati; phylum Vulcanimicrobiota; class Vulcanimicrobiia; order Candidatus Eremiobacterales; family Candidatus Eremiobacteraceae; species Candidatus Eremiobacteraceae bacterium. Next base: position 18,090 of record DASTCX010000035.1, read on the forward strand.
TGGTGGACCTCCATCTCGCGCGTCCGCATGTCGAAGGTGACGTCCGAGACGTGGAGCGCGTAGTTCGCGAAGTACTCTTTGATCATGTAGCCCTTGTAGCCGCAGCAGATCACGAAGTCGTTGATGCCGTGAGCCGAATAGGTCTTCATGATGTGCCAAAGCACGGGCTTGCCGCCGATCTCGACCATAGGCTTCGGCCGGAGGTGTGTTTCCTCGGCGATGCGCGTGCCATAGCCGCCGGCCAAGATGACCGCCTTCATATCTATTAGATTATCGGTCGGGGCCGGTTTTTTCCAAGGCTCGGGACACGTCGTGGGTCCTAACCCGAAAGCGGCGAAGTGCCGATTCGTTGATTATGCCGTCAACCGTCGCCATCGGCGTCATGGCCCACAACGAGGAAGCCAACATCGCGCGGCTTCTCGACAGCATCTTGGGCCAAACGGCGTTGCCCCGGATCTCCCGGGTCGTCGTCGTCGCGAGCGGCTGCACCGACAGGACCTGCGAGGTCGTCGAGGCGTACTGCCGCAAAGACCCACGCATCTCGCTCGTCGCCGAAGCCGAGCGCGGCGGCAAGGTCAACGCGATCAACACCTTCATGACCTCATCGCCGGAAAGCATTCTCGCGATATCCGGCGCCGACATGGTCTACACGCCGACGACGATCGAAGCGCTGATCGCGCCATTCGACGACGCCGACGTCGGCATGGTCGGATCGCACCCCGTGCCGCTCAACGAGACGACGTCTTTCGTCGGCTTCGCGGTCAACCTGCTGTGGAAGCTCCACCACGAGATCTCGCTCATCGTGCCGAAGATGGGCGAGCTCATCGCGTTCAGGAACGTCTTCCGAGGCCTCGACCCGGATATGCTCGCCGACGAGGTTCAGATCGAGCGCGGCATCAAAGCCGTCGGCTTCAGGCCCGCGTACGCGCCCGACGCGATCGTCTACAATCGCGGACCCGAGACGGTGCGTGAATTCGTCGCGCAACGAAGCCGCTGGGTCGCCCACAACCTGCAAGTACAGCGCAAGCATCGCTACGCCGTCTCGACCTGGAACGGCTCGACGTTGCGGCGAGCCGCTCTGGCGGTATGGAAGAACGACCACCCGCGGCTCGATTGGTTCCTCGGAACCGCGGCGCTCGAGATGTATTGCCGGATCCGGGGCCTGCTCGCGCATCCGACCGCGACGAGCAAACACGGTCGCCTGTGGGAACAGCAGGCGTCCACCAAAGAAGTCGTCCGCGGCGCCGATCCGGTCCCTCACGGCGTGAAATAACCGTCCGATCGACGCCGGCCTAGCCGAGCGCCTTGCGCATGGCATCGAGGGGAGCGTCGGCCCCGGTCCACCAGCGGAACGATTGCGCTCCCTGATGGAGGAGCAGCGGCAGACCATCCGTGCGAGATCGGCCGATGGCGTCGGGCACGGGTGATCTCGAGGCGCGATAGTTGAGATCGAAGACGTGCGTCGCACCCTCGATCGTATCGAGTACTTCGGGCGGGATCTCCGCATCCTGCGGCAGGGCGCTGACCAGGATGTCAGGCCGCGAATCGGGGGGCTCCCCTATCTGCTCCGACGTCAGCGGATTGCGCGACCAGCACATGATGCGTAGCGCGTTCCGCCGAGCGACGGCTTGCGCGATCGCCCGCGCCGCCGGCCCGCTCCCGAGGAAGCAGAATATGAGCCGGCGCGGTTCGAGCTTCCACACATCCATGAGCGCGTCGACGAAGCCGGCGCCGTCCGTATTGTGTCCGGTGAGCTTGCCCTTTTCGATCCGCACGGTGTTCACCGCGAGCGCCGATTCTGCCACATCGGTGAGCGCGTCGACGAACGGCAAGATCACCTCTTTGAGCGGCGTCGTCACGTTGAACCCGCTGTGGTCGGAGCGCAGCGCGTCGACCGCGGCGGCGATGCCGTCGCGCGAGACCCGCAATGCCGTGTATTCCGCATCCATGCCGGCCGCGGCGAAGGCGGCGTTCTGCATCGCCGGCGACAGCGAATGCTCGACCGGGTCACCGATGAGCGCGTACTTCGCGGACAACGTTCAGATACGCCGCGGCGCGACGCGCGCGCGGACAGGCCGCTCTAGCCAGCGTACGAATCGCGTCGTGAAGAACTCGCGTGTCGACAGCGGCTCGACGAGAATCGCACGCATGCCGACGAGCTTGCCGCCGAGCACGTCGGTGAAGAGCTGATCGCCGACGACCGCCACCTGGCCCGCCGGCAGCGCCATGACGCGAAGCGCTCCGCGAAACGCCGCCGGTGAGGGCTTGAACGCAGCTTTGATGATCGGGATCTTCAACAGTCGCGCGACTTCGCTCGCGCGTTGCGTGTAGTTGTTCGTCAGCACGCAGGATGCGATGCCCGCCGCGGTCAGGTCACGCACCCACGCGCCGACCGGACCGGGGACCATCGCGGTGTTCCATGGCACGAGCGTGTTGTCAAGGTCGAGGACGAGGCCGCGTACGCCCCAGCGCGCGAGAAAGGCGGCGGTTATCTGATCGACGCTATCGACGTGAGCATCCGGCGTGACGTAATGCAAGAGGCCCACACGCAAGGCCGCGTCAGTGGACGCGGAACGGCTCCGCGCGCAAACGATGGACGGTCTCGACGAAGCGTATCGTGCCTGCTTGACTGTTCATGACGATCGAGTGCGTGCGCGCGCCATTGCCGAAGAAGCGAACGCCACGCACCAGATCGCCGTCGGTGATCCCGGTGGCGACGAACGAGACGTCGGACGTTCGGACGAGATCGTCCATCGTCAGCACCTTGCCCACGTCATCGAAGCCCATCTCTTTCGCCCGCTTCACCTCGTCGTCGTTGCGCGGCTCGAGCCTCCCCATGAAGCCGCCGCCGAGGCACTTGAGCGCCGCAGCGGCGAGAACGCCCTCGGGAGCGCCGCCCGTCCCCATCGCCACGTGGACGCCCGTGTTCTCGACGGACGTCGCGATGCACGCGTCGACGTCGCCGTCGGAGATGAGCTTGATCTTCGAACCCGCCGACCGGACGTCTTCGATGAGCTGCTTGTGGCGCGGGCGGTCGAGGATGATGACCGTGATGTCGTCGATGGGACGCTCGAGCGCGTTTGCGACGAGCTGCAAGTTCTCTTTGACGGTCGCGTCGATGTGGACGTAAGGCGCCGCCTTCGGCCCGACGGCGAGTTTCTTCATATATGTATCCGGGGCGTTGAGGAGGCCCCCCTTTTCGGCGACCGCAAGCACGGCGATCGAGTTCGGCAGGCCGTTCGCGACGAGGTTCGTGCCTTCGACCGGGTCGACCGCGATGTCGACCTCGACGCCGCCTCTGCCGACCTCCTCGCCGATATACAGCATCGGTGCTTCGTCGCGTTCGCCTTCGCCGATGACGATGCGGCCGCGGATGTCCATGTTGTTGAGGACTTCGCGCATCTTCTCGACGGCCGCGCCGTCGGCGAGGTCGCGCTGTCCCTTGCCCATCCAACGCGATGCGGCGAGCGCCGCCGCCTCGGTCACTTTGACGAACTCGAGGGTGTTCAAGTCGCTGTCTCCTCCATCACGAGGGCAGGTCTGCCCAGCGCGCGACGACGTCGTGGACAAATTGTGTTGCCCCGCTGCGCGTCACCGCGAGCGAGCGGTTTTGGACGTCGGCGCCAGACGTGTCGCGTTCGCCTGTAGCCCAAGAGCCGCGCGTATATTTGTATTGGAGCACGGTTCCCCCCGCTAGCGGGATGGTCGCGGTCCAGATGTTGCCGGGCTGCGGCGAGAGCCGGATCGCGTTCGCCGTCCAGTTCTGCGCGTTCGTCGCCAGGTAGACGCTTGCGTCGGTGGGCGTGTTCACCGGAACCCGTACTTCGAAAGTGACGGCCACGGTCGCAGCGGCGGCGACTTGTGCGAACGGATGCGTCGAGACCGACGCGTCGAACGCGTCGCCGGTGTCCGGATCGGTGTGGAGCTCGACGTACGAACCGAGCGGCACCGAGGCGAGCGCTGCGGCCGCGGCGACGAGTTTATGTGCGACGCCGTCGGTACCGACGAGATAGCCGCCTTGCATGACGACGGCTCGGGTATCGACGAGCGCGTACTCGGCGTCGACTTCGACGATGCGCCCGGCGGCATCGGACACGATGCGTATGGGTTCATCGAGTTTGACGTCCGCGATCGATGCCGGCTCCCAATCGCCGCCGATCGCCCTCTGCCGGACCTTGGCGGTGGGCGGCACGGTCACGACGACCGAGCCGGACGACGTCGCGATCGTCAACACGGCGCCCGCCGGGCTCGCCGCTATCGAGCTCAGCGTTCCCGATGCAGGCGCTGCGGGTTGCGGCGGCGGCGCCACCGTCGCGAACAACAACGATGCTGCGATCGCCGCGTGAAGACCCACCATGTCCCGCCACTTTTGACCGATGAGAAATGGCGCCCTTTACGCGTCGTGCGCGCGACGAGGACCGTTCGGCGGTACGGCGAAGCCGCAGCGTCGTGCAGGCCGCAACCTCGCAACCGCGGCCCGACGGGTCTGCTTTCGGCCTGGTCGGCCGCGTTCGTGTTCTTCTTCCACCAAAGGCGCGCGTCGGAGCCGCGGTCACCGGATTCGCCGGCGTCTCGATCGGCGCTTTCCTCTGGTACTCGCTGTCGATCCACGCCGAGGGCTCGGACGCATCCTCGAGCCCATTGCTCGCGCTCTGCTTGCTCGTCGGCGTCGGAGCCGCGTACGGCGCGTGGTTCGGCTATTCGAGCTGGGCGGCGCGACATTTCGGCGTCGATACGGGCACGCTGCTGCAGGCCGACTCGTACAGCTTCCTGCCGATGCTCAGCCTGTGGCTTTACCTGTTCCAAGTGCCGCCGACGTTGTCGTCCGCTCCGGCCATCGCGGCGGCCGCGCTGCTCATCATGGCAGCGGTCAAGCTCGCGATCGCGGCGCGCTACTCGGATATCGCCCGCTCGATCTCGGTCGTCTTCGTCGCGACGCGCGTGCCGCTCATGCTCATCGCGCCGCTCGCCGCGATCGTCATCGGGCAGCGGCAAGGACACCACTTCAGTCCGGCGCACGGCGTACTGCTCGACGTCTGGGGACGCTGGGACGCGCAGCACTACCTCGACATCGCGACGCAAGGCTACCACGGCAAAGACATCGCGTTCTTCCCGCTCTATCCGTTCCTCATCCACATCGTCGGCGATCTGATCGGAGACCATCTCGTCGCGGGGCTCCTCATCTCGAACATCGCGTTCCTCGGCGCGCTCGCGTTCTTGTACGCGCTCGTCAAGCTCGAGTTCGGCGATAACAGCGTCGCGTTTCACGCGATCTTCTACGTCGCGATCTTCCCGACCGCGATCTTCTTCTCGGCGGTCTACACGGAGTCGCTCTTCCTCATGCTGACCGTCGCGTCGGTCTACTTCGCGCGCAGGGGCAACTTCATGACGAGCGGCGTGTTCGGCGCGCTCGCGAGCATGACACGTGTGGAAGGCATCCTCACCGCGTTGCCGCTCGCGTACGAGGTGTGGCGAGCGTGGCGCGAAAGGCGAGGGACGACGCTCGCGCGCGGCGCGGCAGGCCTCGCGATCGTGCCGCTCGGCATCGGCGCGTATATGTTCTACCTATACGCCCTGCAAGGCGACCCGCTCGCGTTCTCCAAGGTCCAAGCTGAGTGGGATCGCCATTTCGCGCCGCCATGGATCAGCATCGCGAACACGATCCAAGCGATCGCGACGCCACCGTTCACGAGCGGCACAGCCAATCACATCATCGAGCTCGTTTTCACGCTCGCCTTCCTCATCCTCATGGTCGTCGCGTTCCGCCAGTTGCGTCCTTCGTACGCGTGGTACTTCGCTGCATCGCTCCTCATGCCGATGTGCACGGCGAGCCTCATGAGCATGCCGCGCTTCGTGCTCGTCGTCTTCCCCGCGTTCATGCTGCTCGCGCTCTGGGGCCGCAGGCCGGCCGTCAACTCGGCGATCGTATCGTTCTGCTTGCCCGTGCTCGGGTTGTTCACGGTGCTCTTCGCCGACTGGTATTGGCTCGCGTGAGCCTCGCGCGGCGGATCGCGGCGCGCCGCGGCGTGCGGCAGTTCTTCAAGTTCGGAATCGTCGGCGCGTCCGGCGCCGTCATCAGCTTCATCATCTTCCACTCGCTGCTCCACTTCAAGCTCGATCTGACGCTCGCGTTCTCGATCGGCTTCATCTGCGGCGGCGTCAACAACTACTGGTGGAACCGGCACTGGACGTTCCGATCGCAAGGGCACGCGGGCAAAGAGCTCATGCAGTTCTTGACGGTGTCTGCGATGGCGCTCGTGCTCGGGATCGTCATCACGAAATTCATGGACGGCCGGCTGCCCCCGTTCATGCTGCGCAACTCGCTCATCTGGCTCTGCGGCACGGTCGGCGGTATGGGCGTCAACTTCTTCGTCAACAAATACTGGACGTTCAGGCACACGCATCACGTCCAGCCCGACGCAGAAGCGTAGATGGGCGAAGGCTCGACACTGCGCAACCGGTTAGCGCTCGTCGCGATACTCGTGCTCGCGCTCGCGCTGCGTCTGTACGGCATCCACGACCCGATCATCGATCATCCCGGCTGGCGCCAGGGCGACGAAGCGGCGATCGCCCGCAACTTCGCGCAGCTGCAGGACGATCCGCTCGCCCCGCAGACCGACTACGACGGGCCGCCGCCGAACTACGTCGAGCTCGAGCTGCAGATCGTGCCGTTCGCCGCGGCGCAGCTCTATCGCGTCTTCGGCGTCCACGAGATCTTCGCGCGGCTCATCGTCGTCGCGTTCAGCCTCGGCACGGTCGTACTGCTCTACTTCTTCGGCACGGAGCTGTTCGGGCGCAGAGCAGGGCTTATCGCGGCGCTTTGTTACGCCATCGCGCCCGGTGCCGTCTACTACGGACGCACCATCACGCCCGACTCGGACATGGTCTTCTTCCTCACGGGAACCTTGCTGTTCTGGTGGCGTTGGGCGCGCAGCGACGCGAACTCGGACTTCTGGCTGGCGACGGCGTTCGGCGCGCTCGCGTGGGTCGCAAAACCGCCGGCGCTGCTCGCGTTGGCGCCGATCGTCGCGGTCGTGCTCGCGATGCGCGGCCGCAAGGCGCTCGTAAGCTGGCAGCCATACGCGTTCCTAGCGCTCACGCTCGCGCCGTTCTACTTCTACTTCCACTACGAGAGCTCGATAGCCGAGTGGCACTGGGCAGAGGGGATCACGAGCCAGCACGTCCTGCCGCAGCTCGTCGCCGAGCTGACGAAGCCGCAGGCTTTGTGGACCGGGCTCCAAAGCGCGTTCGCGCTCCTGCGCATGCTCGGCTCCACGATCTTCGGCCCGGCGCTGTTCGGTTTCACCGCGGTCGCGGGATTTGCGCTGCCGCGCGATGACATGTCGCGCGCACGTGCGTGGTTGTTCGGCGCGTGGGCCGCGGCCTTGACCGCGTATACGGTCGTCGTCGTCAACGTCGAGCGCGTCGATTACTATCTGCTGCCGTGGCTGCCGTTCGCAGCGCTGCTCGTAGCGGGCGCTGCCGACAACGTCATCGAGCGCCTCGGCGCCAACGCGGCCTCGACGCGTGCGAACGTCATCGCGTGCGTCGGTATCGCCGCGGCGATCTTCTTCATCACGTACTCGAACATGCTTCAGATCCACGGGTACTACACGTGGAGCCGCCCCGTATACGCCGCCGCGACCGAGCTCGATCGCACCCTCGATCCGGACTGCCTCATCGTCATGGGTCATCTCGATCCGTCGGTGCTCTACACGATCGGGCGTAAGGGTTGGGAGGAGGACCCGCTTTCGTGGAACGTCCACGATCAGACGAGCGCGATCGAAAAGGGCGCATGCTATTACGTCGCCATCGAGATCCCGCGCCTGCGCGCGAACCCCGCGCTCTACCATTTCCTCCAGCGCTATCGGCGCGTGCCCGTCGCCTCAGGCTGGCAGGTGTACGACATGCGCCATTTCGCGCGGCGGTCTACGGCACGGGGAGGAGGTTCGGCGTCTCGGACTGCGCCGGCGGCTGTGCCTTCACCTCACCGCTCGTCACCAGTCCCCGGTACGCAACGATCCTCGACGCCAGCCGGTGCTCCTCATCCTGGAGCGCGTAAGCGGCGATGATCGCTTTGGTCAGGTGCGTCGCGTCGAAGTCCGATCGGAACGCCTTGAGCTGCAGGGCGACTTCGTGCTGCGACGCAGCGAGCGTCTTGAGCGAATCGGTCAGCGACGCGCCGACCGTCTCGTAGAGCGGGTAGTTCGCCAGCACGATCTCGCGGCGGATCTTCGCCTGCTCGATCTGCGCAGAGAGCGCCTTCGCCGCGTCATCCTGCGGCGCGTAGCGCAGCGCGCCGGCGATCTCGACCTGTGCATCTTCGAGCTTGCTGTCGACGAAGGCCGCGCGCGCTTGGAGGAAGAGAACGCGCGCAAGGCCGGAGCGCGCGTGCGAGTTGTGCGGGTCGAGCTTGAGCGCGAGGGCGTACTCTTTTTCGGCCTCTGCGAGGCTGCCCGCGGTGAGCGCGGCATCGCCTTGCGACGTGCGCAGGTCGACGAGGCGCTGCGTGAACGCGCTCGCGCAACCGCTCGCGCTCAAGGCAAGCGCGATGCATGCCGCGACAGCGGCGATCCTATATCTGCGTTGCGGCATTCGTGAGGATCCTCGCGACGTATGCGATGACGGACGCGGCGGGGTCGAGCAGCAGCTGCGACAGCAGGGTCCCGACGATGGTCGTCAACACGAGGTACACCAGCATCGCTTTCAGGTCTTCGATCGGGCGCTTGCCGGCGGCCGTCTGGTCCGTGATGAGCGCGGCGGTCGGGTCGACGATGAGCGTCAGCGTAACGGTCGCGACGCCGGTGATCAAGCCGGAGAGCGATATAGCGGTCGCCATGGACGAGTGGAGCAGCGCCCCCGCGTAGTACGCCGACAGCGGCCCGGTCACCCAAAAGCCCATGACGACGACGTTCCAGATCAAAAAGCCCTTCGGCAGGTTGCGAGGAGAGTATGCCCAGACGTTCAGCCGCGGCGTCCGGACTTCGCCGAGCGCCGACACTGCCGTTCGCGGCACGAACAGTCGCGACATCGCGGCGAGCACCGATCCGCGCCGTTCGAACGAATCGATGCCGCGCTGGAGCAGACGCGCTGCGGTCGGAAGCAAGAGCCCGCCGAGGCCTGCGCCGATCGTCGCGGCGAAGATGATGACGCGCACCTCCGCTTCGAACTCGCCCGGTGCGCGCCGCTGGACCGCGCGATCGGCGAGCGCCGCGATGAGCGGCATGTAGAACAGGCTGAGCAGACGCGAGAACGTCGCGAACAGATTGAAGAGCGTCAATCCGGTTGCGACGCGATGGGCGCGGACGCCCGCGAGGCGCGCGGCACCGGTGCCCATCTGGAGCGCCTGCGCGAACATGTAGAGCAGCGCCGCTATCGGTAGGAACCACCCCGCTGGGACGTGCAGGTGGTCGGTCACTTTGCGGCCTTAAGCGGATTCTGCAAGCCCGACTTGCGCTTCGAAGCGGTCGTCGACCGGGCCGAGCACGGTGAGCGCGAGTTTACCCTGCGCGAAGAGCGAACGCGCTGCGGCGTCGACCTGCTCTTTGGTCACCGACTCGATCTTCTCGACCACCTCGCTCGGCGGCACCGATCTGCCGGAGACGAGCTCGGTCCGGCCGAGCCGCAGCATCCGCGTGCTCGTGCTCTCGAGCGACAGGAGGAGCCCGCCTTTGAGGTGTTCCTTCGCTCGCGCGACTTCGTCGGGGCTGACGCCGCGCTCCGCGAGTGAAGTCGTCTCCGCGCGGATGAGCGAGAGCACTTCTTGCGCGTTCTTCGGCCGCGTCGCCGCCGCGATGGTGAACAGACCGCCGCTGCGATACATCTGGTGCGCCGAGTAGACGCTATAGACGAGGCCGCGCTTCTCTCGGATCTCCTGGAAGAGCCGCGACGCCATACCGCCCCCGAGGATCGTGTCGAGCACGGAGTAGATGTAGCGGCGGTCGTCTCCGGCGCTCGTGCCCTCGGCGCCGACGAGCACGTAGACCTGCTCGCAGTCGCGCTGTTTGACGACGCTCACCGGACGGAATACGGGCGGCTTGGGGTCCGCATGCTGCGAGACGCCCGCAAGTCCGCCGAAGCGCCGCCGTACGTCAGCGACGAAGTCGTCGTGCTCGAGATTGCCGACCGCGGTGACGATGACGTTTCCGGGCACGTAGTTGTGGCCCATGTAGTCGAGCAGCGCGTCGCGCGTGAGCGCCGAGACGGTCGACGCATAGCCGATCGTCGGCTCGCCGAGCGGGCTGCCGCCCCAAGCGGAGCGCACGAAGATATCTTGGCTCACCTCGTCGGGCGAGTCGTCGTACATCTTGATCTCTTCGAGGATCACTTGCTGCTCTTTATGCAGCTCCGCCGGATCGATCGCGGAGTTCTCGAGCATGTCGGCGAGGATCTCGACCGCGAGCGGTGCGTGCTCGTCGACGGTGCGGGCGTGAAAGCACGTCGTCTCTTTGTCCGTGAACGCGTTGAGGTGGCCGCCGATCGAATCCATGAGCTCGGCGATCTCGCGAGCGGTGCGCGTCCGCGTGCCTTTGAAGAGCATGTGCTCGATGCAGTGGCTGATGCCGCGCTGGCCGGCCTCTTCGTTCGACGACCCGACGCTCACCCAGACGCCCATCGCGACGCTGCGGACGTAGGATACCCGTTCTGTGATGACTCGAATGCCGTTATCGAGGACGCTTTTTTGGATCGCGCCGTCGTTCATCTCGCCGCTTGATCGAGCCAACCCGCCTCCCAATACGTCGTGCCGAGCGAGCCTTCGTCTCGAGTGAAGTCCCTTCGCAGCACCGCGGCGGAGAACACCGTCCGGTTCGTCGGCACGGCAAGGTCTCCTGAGACGTCAGCGTACGGCGACACAGCTATCGGAACGACCGCCCACACGTCGACCTCGGACACGCTCGGATCGGCGGCGAACGCTCGATATATCATGTCCGCCGCATCGGCTGCGAACGTCTGCCTGTCGACCGGCGCGTGGAACTTCACGCCCGATAGCATGATGCCGGCGACGACCGCCGGCTCCGTCTTGTACGTCCGCACCTTGAGGATCTGTTCGGGGTAGCCAACGCTCAGCAGTGCGACGGCGACGCGTTCGGCGACGTCCGGCGCGTTCCCCGCAATCCTGTCCTTCGCGATGTCGCGCAACTCCGCCGTATCCAACGCAGGCGCTGCGCTCCCGCCGCTTCCCGCCGCGCCGAGGACGCGCCGGATGAGCGCATCGCCCCGTCCGCGCAGTACGCGAAACCGCGGGAGTGCGAACTTGTCCCGAGCTAAACCGGCCGGCGTGATGTCGCCCGCAGCGGTCGCGAACGCCACATCGTAGCCCGCAGCGGCGACGGCTCGCTCGACCGAGATGTTGAAACGCCCCGACGGATACGCGAACGCGCCGACGTGTGCGCCCGTGATCGACTCGAGCACTGCTCGCGAGCCGCGCACCTCGCGCTCGACCGCAGCGGGCGCGAGCAACGTCAGGTCGGGATGCGTGATCGTGTGCGCTTCGACGTCCATCCCGGATCGCGCGAGAGCACGAACTCCGGAAGCGCTGAGATGACCGGGAGTGCCGAGCAGTCCGGTCGTGACGAAGAACGTGCCGACGTCGCCGTAACGCCGCAGCATCGGGGCGGCTTGGGTCGCCGCGTCGTCGTAGCCGTCATCGAATGTGAGCGAGACCTCGCACGCGCGCGCTCTGCTCGAACCGACGTCGGCGACGAGCTTCTCGACGCCGACGACCGAGCAGTCGTGGTCTCGCAGGAGCCGCAACTGGTCGTCGAGCTCTTGCGGCGTCACCGTCAGCGCGGTACCGAACGCTCCGCCGCCGGGACGCGTCGAAACGTGGTGGTACATGAAGACGGCGGCGACCGCTGCCGCGATCACCGCTCGGACACCTCGCGTCGACGCCTAGTACGAGCGGGCAAAGTATGCTTTGACTTTCGCCGGCGACCCGCAATACGCGCACACCTCGCCGGGCGACGCGTCGGCGACGATGACGCGCGATACCGCGCTCGTCTCCGCCTTGATCTCAAGCTCGCACTCGCTGCGTTCGCACCACGCCGCCAGCACGAACCCTGTCTGGCGTTTGAGCGCGTCGACGAATTCTTCGCGACTCGTCGCGGTCGTCGTCCGGCGCTCGCGGTCCGCGAGCGCGCGTTCGTGCAGGGTGCGCTGGATGTCGGCGAGCATGCGCCCGATGTGCGCCGTTGCGTCAGCTGTCGGCACCGATGTCTTCTCGAGCGTGTCACGCCTGGCGATGGTCACCTTACCCTCGGCGACGTCACGCGGTCCGATCTCGACGCGAACGGGGACGCCGCGCATCTCCCACTCGTTGAACTTCCAGGGCGCTGTCTGCTCGAGGCGATCATCGAGATGGGTGCGGAACTCGCCGCGCAGGACGTCGAAGCAAGCGTGCGCCGCCGGGAGCACGGTCTCATCGCCTTTGCGGATGATCGGCACGATGACGATCTCGTGCGGAGCGATCGACGGCGGCAGCACGAGTCCCCGATCGTCGCCGTGCGCCATGATGAGCCCGCCGAGGATCCGCCACGACACGCCCCACGACGTCGTCCATGCGTGCTTGCGCTGCTCGTCGACGTCGGTGAACGAGATGTCGTACGCCTTCGCGAAGTTCTGGCCGAGGTCGTGCGACGTGCCGGCTTGGAGCGCTTTGCCGTCGGGCATCATCGCTTCGATCGCATACGTCGCGAGCGCGCCGGCGAACCGCTCGTTGGCGCTCTTCCGGCCTTTGATGACGGGAAGTCCGAGCACGTCTTCGGCGACCTCGCGATACACCTCGAGCATGCGCTGCACTTCCTCCGCCGCTTCCGCGTGCGTCGCATGCGCGGTGTGGCCTTCCTGCCAGAGGAATTCGAGCGTCCGCAGGAACGGCCGCGTCGCCTTTTCCCATCGGACGACGTTGCACCACTGGTTGATGAGCACGGGGAGATCGCGATGCGACTGGATCCAGCGCGCATACATCATGCCGATGACCACTTCCGAAGTCGGCCGAATGGCCAGCCGCTCGGTCAGCGTTTCGCCGCCGCCTTGCGTGACCCACGCGACTTCGGGCGCGAAGCCTTCGACGTGATCCGACTCGCGCGCGAGCAGCGACTCGGGGATGAAGAGCGGGAAGTAGGCATTCGAGTGGCCGGTCGCCTTGAAGCGCTTGTCGAACTCGTCGCGGATGCGATCCCAGATGGCGAAGCCGTACGGGCGCAGCACGATGCACCCGCGCACCGGCGAGTAGTCGACGAGCTGCGCCTTTAGACAGACCTGCGTGTACCACTCGGACAGGTCGTCGCCTTTGGGCGGGATGTTCTTGACGGCTTTCTTCTCTTCTGCCATGCTCACGCGTTATTGGGAGCGGTCGAGATTCATCTCGACCGCCGCGGTTTCGCAGTAAGGTCGTCTGCGGTCGAGCTAAAGCTCGACCGCTACACCGATCATTGGTAGTCCGGGTATCGCTCGGCGATGACCTTCTCGATCTCTTCGCGCAGACCGTCGAGCAGCTGCGCCTCCGGAAGCGAGCGCACCTTGACGCCGTCGCGATAGAGCAAGCCCATCCCGCGCCCGCCGGCGATGCCGACATCGGCCATCGACGCTTCGCCCGGACCGTTGACCGCGCATCCCATGACCGCGACCTTGACCGGCGCCCGGTACTCGGCGGTGATGCGCTCGACCGCTTCCGCGAGCTTGAGGATGTCGACCTGGACGCGACCGCACGACGGACAAGCCGTGATCTCGACGCCGCGCTCCCGGATGCCGAGCGACTTGAGTATCTCCCAGCAGACGGGCACCTCTTCGACCGGATCCGCCGCGAGCGACACGCGAATCGTGTCGCCGATGCCTTCGGCGAGCAGCATTCCGAGCCCGACGCTGCTCTTCACGGTGCCCGTGCGCAGCGTTCCCGCTTCCGTTATGCCGAGGTGGAACGGATAGTCGACTTTATCCGCCATCATGCGATATGCAGTGACGGTCGATCGCACGTCGTGCGACTTCAGCGACACGACGATATCGCCGAACTCGAGCTCCTCGAGAATCCTGATGTGCCGCATGGCCGACTCGACCATGCCCGCCGGCGTCCGTCCGAGCGTCTCGACGATGTCGGGAGCGAGCGATCCCATGTTGACGCCGATGCGTATCGGCATGCCGCGATCTTTCGCCGCGCGGACGACTTCGCGGACCTTCTGCGGATCGCGGATGTTGCCGGGGTTGAGCCGAAGCTTATCCCAACCCGCCTCGATCGCGGCCAGCGCGAAGCGATGATCGAAGTGGATGTCGGCGACGAGCGGAACGCCTGCGCCGTCCTTGATCTTGCGGCACACCGCAGCGGCTTTTGCGTCCGGCACCGAGATGCGCACGATCTCGCAACCCGCTTCGGCGAGCTGATGCACTTGTTCGAGCGTCGCCGCCCAGTCGTCGGTCTTCGTCGTCGTCATCGACTGGACGGAGACGGGCGCGTCGCCGCCGATCACCAACGAGCCGACTTTGACGGAACGCGTCTTGCGTCGAGGCGGCAGCGCGGGCGGACTAGGATTGCGCTCTTGGACGCCGGTCCATTCGGGCACCGGAGGCAGCGCCATCTAGATCGCGCCCTTTCCGCTTATCCAGTTCGCGATGTCATGATACGTCACGAACGCGATGAACACCATGAGCAGTGCGAACCCGGTGAGGTGGACGAGCCCCTCCTTCTCCGGATCGACGCGCCGCCCGCGGACGAGTTCGACGACCATGAACGCGAGCCGTCCGCCGTCGAGCGCCGGTATCGGCAACAGATTGAACATGCCGAGGATCACCGAGAGCATCGCCGCGAGCTCGACGAGCGAGCCGATGCCGTACTGGGCGACCTGGGAGACGACTTGTGCGATGCCAACCGGCCCGTGAAGGCCGGACGTGTCGTGGGTCGCGATCATCTGGACGATGCCGTACCATTGCGTCGCAATCGTCAGCGGAACCATGCTCACGCCCCACACGACTCCTTCGAAAAACGGCATCCGCAGTGCGGTCGTCGTCGGCAAGTAGCCAAGCAATCCTTGCTTCGTTCCGTCGCCGACGGGTCCGTACGTCGTCTTGATCTTCAGATGGAAGACCTTGCCGTCGCGTTCGATCGCGACGTCCATAAGCCGGTTCGGGCGAGCATGGATGTAGTCCATGATCTCCGTGCCCGACCGAAACGCACGGCCGTCGAGCGTCCGGATCTCATCGCCGGGCTGGAGATGTGCCGCGGCCGCCGGTGTATCCGGACGGACTTGCCCGATGACGTCCGTCGGCACCGGTTGTCCGATCGCGACGCCGACGATGGTGAAGAGCAGCGCGGCGAGCAAGAAGTTGAAGAACGGCCCGGCGAGGATGATGCCGAAGCGCGCGTAGAGCGGCTTGTGCTGGAAATTGCCCGGATCGGGGCTGCCGTCGTCGGCGCTATCCTCGCCGACCATCCGGCAGAAGCCGCCGAGCGGAAGCAGATTCACCGTGTAGAGCGTTCCGCCGCGCTCGATCGCGAACAGTCGCGGTCCGAAACCCATCGCGAATTCGCTGACGGTGACGCCCGCGCGCTTCGCGACGACCATGTGGCCGAGCTCGTGGAACAAGATGAGCACGCCGAGGATGAGCAGGTAGAGCGCTACCTTCTCGACGCCGCTCAAGGTCGCGGCGAGGACGGACTCGATGCTGCTCGTCGTCAGGGCTGCTAAGATCAATGGGGTTCCTTTCGCTGCGAGGCTCCCAAGGCACTACCGCTTGGAGCCGCATACCGTTACTTTCGGCGCGGTTGTGGCGCGGCGCACCACGCGTTTTCGTCTCCGCGCCGTGCTAAGCGCGGCGCGAACCTGTGACCACGTCCCGGGTGAAAGACCGCGCCCAGCGATCGGCTTCTTCTATCTCAGGCAATCGCGCCGGCCGGGCGTCGTGGGCGTCGAGCGCTGCGGCGACGATCTCGCCGATTTCGACGAATCGGATTTTCCCTTGTAGGAATGCCCGTCCTGCCTCTTCGTTCGCGGCCGAGAGCACCGCGGGATACGTTCCACCGGATCCGACGGCGCGATATGCGAGCTTGAGGCTCGGAAAACGCGCGTGGTCGACGGGCTCGAATGTCAGCGTGCTTTGCTGCGATTGCAGGCCAAGGGCTCTGCGCGT
This sequence comes from Candidatus Eremiobacteraceae bacterium, assembly GCA_035710745.1. Lineage (NCBI taxonomy): Bacteria > Bacillati > Vulcanimicrobiota > Vulcanimicrobiia > Candidatus Eremiobacterales > Candidatus Eremiobacteraceae > Candidatus Eremiobacteraceae bacterium. Next base: position 34,209 of record DASTCX010000035.1, read on the forward strand.
CGCTTCGAGCGCGACGGGCTGGTCGAGGCGATCCGGATATGCGAGCGCGTACCCGATCGGCATGCGCATGTCGGGCGATGCGATCTGCGCTTTGACGTTGCCGTCGGCGAAGACGACGAACGCGTGCGCGATGCTCTGGCGGTGGACCACGACGTCGATCTGCGACGGCGCGAGCCCGAACAAGCGGCACGCTTCGATCACCTCGAGACCCTTGTTCATAAGAGTGGCGGAGTCGAGCGTGTTCTTCGCTCCCATCGTCCACGTCGGGTGGACGAGCGCTTGCACCGGCGTCACCGAATCGAGCTCGTGAAGCGTGAAATCGACGAACGGACCACCGCTCGCGGTCAGGACGACCGTCCGAACGTCGGAAGGCTTCTCGCCGAGCAGGCACTGGAACACGGCGCAATGCTCGGAATCGACCGGCATGATGCGTGCGTCCGATGCGCGAGCAACAGCGAACAGCGGCTCGCCCGCCGCGACGGCGATCTCTTTGTTCGCGAGCGCGATGGCGATGCCGCGCTCTGCGGCCGCGAAGACGGCGCGGCAAGCGACGAGCCCGTCGGTGGCGGCCAACACGATGTCCGCGCCGGACTCGACTGCGACGGCGATGAGCCCGCGTTCGCCGTGCTCCAGCCGGACTACGGGCGAACCGGGTGTGCGCGGCGCGATCCGTTCTGCGAGCTCCGAGAGACCAGCCTCAGTGGCGCACGACGCGACCGCCGGCGCGAACGCATCGATCTGCTCGGCGAGCAGTTCCGTCTTCGTTCCCGCGGCGAGACCGCAAACGGAAAACCGATCGCGGTTCGCAGCGATGACCTCGAGCGCTTGGCGGCCGATAGACCCGGTCGAGCCGAGGATCGCGACGCGGCGCACGCGCGTCGTCAGATGCGCCCGGCGAGCGCGAGGACCGTGTACGCGACGACGCCGGCGACGAGGTATGAGTCGAAGCGGTCGAGCACGCCGCCGTGGCCGCCGATGAGCTGACCCGAGTCCTTGATCTGCGCGTTGCGTTTGAGCGCGCTCTCGAAAAGGTCGCCGACTTCCGCGGCGACCGCGCAAGAAGCGCCGAGCACGAGGCCGAGCCACCACGGCTGTCCGATCTGCGGCACGAATGACAAGCCGACGCCCGCGAGCGTCGCGATGACGAACGCGACGAGCGCGCCCTCCCATGTCTTGTGGGGCGAAAGCCGCGGCGCCATCTTCGTGCGCCCGAAGCGCAGCCCGCCGATCATCCCGAATATATCCGTGAGCGCGACGAGCACGATCACCCAGACGGTGAACGCCGCGCCGTGCGGCGACTGTCGGAGCAGGACGAAGTAGGAGAGCAGCTTGCCGAGATACATCGACGCGAAGAGCGTCATCCCGACGCGGCCGGCGAAGCGGTCGCTGCCGTGTGCGAAGGCTGACACGAGCGACGCGACGATGATCGCACCGCCGAGCACCCATTCGTTGCGCTCGAGCATGCCGAGGTACGCGAGCACGGCGTAGGCGACGCACGCGGCGATCGCGACAGATGCCGAAAGCTCGTTGCCCGTGCGGCGGGCGATGTTCTTCAACTCGAACACGCCGATGATGCCGATGACGATGAGCAGCGCGGTGAACGCGGGCGGCCATGCGACCGAGCCGAGGCCGATCGCAGCGACGAGCGTGCCGTTGACGAGCCGTCGTGCGTTCAACGCCTCGCCCGCTTTCGCGCCGACCTTATCCGTCGTCGCGGCCGCGTCGCCGATCACGATCCACCGAAGCGACGCGCGCGGCGCTGGTACGCGATGACCGCGGCGACGAGATCGTCGCGACCGAAGTCCGGCCAATACCGCTGCGTCACCCAGATCTCGGTGTAGGCGAGCTGCCAGAGGAGAAAGTTCGACAACCGCAGTTCGCCGCCGGTCCGGATCAAGATGTCGGGATCCGGCGCCGGCGCGGTGTATAGATGCTGCGCCACCGTCGATTCGTCGATGTCGTCGGGCGATATCGATCCGTCGCGAACACGGGCCGCGATGGCGCGCGCGGCGTCGGCCAGCTCGGCACGCGCGCTGTAGTTGATCGCGATGTTCAGCGTCAGCCGCTCGTTCGCGCTCGTGCGCCGCTCGAGCTCCTCGATCGCGCCGCGCTGATGCGCGGGCAGTCCGTCGATGCGTCCGATGCCGCGCACGCGCACGCCGTTGCGGTTGAGTTCGGCTTCTTCCGACTTCGCGAACTGCACGAGCAGGTCGAGCAGAAGCGAGATCTCGAGCGCCTCGCGCTTCCAGTTCTCGGTCGAGAAGGCGTAGACGGTGACCATGCCGATTCCGAGATCGGAGCAGCCGCGCACGAGCTCGCGCAACGCGAGCACGCCGCGGCGATGGCCCTCGATCGCCGGCAACCGCCGTTCGCGCGCCCAGCGCCGATTGCCGTCCATGATGACCGCCACGTGGCGCGGCATCCGCGCGGGGTCGAGCGCGGTCGCGGTCGTCAGCCGGCGATCGCGCGCGCTCATAGTCGAGCGTACCCTTCGTAGGCGGCGGTCAGCTCCAGGCGGCCGTCTTCGACCAAGGCGCGCACGACGCGCAACGTGCCGATTCCCGCCGCGTCATACGGCGGAGCGAGTACTTCGACGATCGCGCGGCGCGTCGACCGCGCCAGCGCATCGCGTAACGGGGTGAGCAGGAGATCCTCAGACTTGTCGATGGCCTAGACCTCCATGATCTCCTTCTCTTTGTTGTGGACGAGCGCGTCGATATCCGCGATGTGCTTGTCGGTGAGCTTTTGCACCTGCTCGTTCGCGCGGCGGCTCTCGTCTTCCGTGATCTTCGAATCTTTCTGCGCCGTCTTGAGGTGGTCGTGCCCATCGCGGCGGACGTTGCGCACGGCGACGCGACCTTCTTCGGCGCGCTTGTGGACGAGCTTGACGAGGTCTTTGCGACGCTCCTCGGTCAGCGGCGGCATGCCGAGCCGGATGACGTTTCCGTCGACGTTCGGCGAGATGCCCAGGTCCGATTTCTCGATCGCTTTGCGGACATCGCCGAGGATCGACTTGTCGTGCGGCTGGATGACGATGCTCCGCGCGTCGGGCACCGAGACGTTAGCGATATGGCGCAGCGGCATCTCCGTGCCATAGGCCTCGACGACGACGTGATCGAGGAGCGACGCGTTCGCGCGCCCCGTACGGATCGCTGCGAACTCGCCTTGCGTGGCCTCGACCGCTTTCTTCATGCGGTTCTCGAGATCTTTATAGAGCTGGGGTAACACCGCTTGATGACCTCCCGACGACCGTGCCTATCGGTTCGCCCCAGATCGCCTTCTTGATGTTGCCGCGCTGCGACAGCTCGAAGACGATGATCGGCAGGCCGTTGTCCATGCAGAGCGTCAACGCCGTGTTATCCATGACCTCGAGGCCGCGCTGAAGGACGTCGAGGTATTCGAGCGACTCGAAGCGGACCGCCTTTGGATCCTTCTTCGGATCCGCGCTGTAGACGCCGTCGACCTGAGTCGCCTTGAGGATCGCGTCGGCGCCGATCTCGACCGCGCGCAGCGCGGCGGCCGTATCGGTCGTGAAGTACGGATTGCCGGTGCCGGCCGCGAAGATGACGACGCGCCCCTTTTCGAGATGACGGATCGCTCGGCGGCGGATGTACGGCTCGGCGACTTGGTGCATCGAAATCGCCGAGAGCACCCGCGTGACGACCCCGGCGCCCTCGAGCGCGTCTTGCAGCGCGAGCGCGTTGATGACGGTCGCGAGCATGCCCATGTAATCGGCGCTCGCGCGATCCATCGTCGAGCGAGCGGCGCGACCGCGCCAGATGTTCCCACCGCCGACGACGATCGCCGCCTGAACGCCCGCGAGCACGACTTCCTTGACTTGTTCTGCTATGAGATCGAGCGTCGCGCTGTCGATCGAGTCGGTGCCGGAGCCGGCGAAGGCCTCCCCGCTGAGCTTCAGCAGGACCCGCTTGTATTTGGGTTGGCTACCGGCCCCGTTGCTCGACACGCGTCAGGACTCGCCGATGTCGAAGCGGGCGAACCTGCGGATCTTTATGTTCTCGCCGAGGACGCCGACCGCCGACGTGATGAGATCCGCGACCGATTTGCTGTCGTCGCGCACGTACGGCTGATCGAGCAGCACCGCTTCCTCGAAGAACTTCTCGACTTTTCCGTCGAACTCGCCCTTCTTCGCTTCGACCACCGCGGCGGGGACGTCGTCGCGGCTCACGTAGAGCGGCCTCGATGCGCAGATGTGGACGGCGAGATCGTGAGCGAGCCGTTGGAACTGCTCGTTCTTCGCGACGAAATCGGTCTCGCAAGCGAGCTCGACGAGAACGCCCATCTTGCCGCCCTGATGGATGTAATGGCCGATGAAGCCCTCGCGCACTTCGCGGTCGGACTTTTTCTCGGCTTTTTTCTGACCTTCGACGGCGAGCAGTTTTTTCGCACGCTCGAAGTCGCCGCCGGATTCGGCCAGCGCGCGCCGGCAATCCATGACCGGCGCGTTCGTCGCCTCGCGAAGCGCTTTGATCGCGGCCGCATCGGGCTTGTAGACATCAACCATATGGTGAGTTTTCCGTTTCCTTGCTAGTCGTTCGTTCCCTGTCAGGCCGACGGCGCCGCGACCGCGGGCTCCGGCACGGACGGCTTCGTGTCGGGCTCTTCCGATGCGTCGCTCGCCGATTCGCTCTCCGTCCGGCCCTCGACGATCGCGTCGGCGATCTTTCCGGCCATGAGCTTCACGGCGCGGATCGCGTCGTCGTTGCCGGGTATCGCGTAATCGATCTCGTCGGGATCGCAGTTCGTGTCGATGACGGCGATGATGGGGATGTGCAGCTTGCGCGCTTCGAGCACGGCGATGCGTTCCTTGCGCGGATCGACGATGAACAGCGCATCCGGAACTCGCGGCATGTCTTTGATGCCCCCGAGAAAGCGCTCGAGCCGATCGAGCTCGTCGGTCAGCTTGCTGACCTCTTTCTTCGGCAGGATCTCGAGCATGCCGGTGTCGCGCTGGCGCTCGAGCTCGCGCAGCCGCGCGATCCGCTTCTGCATGGTTTGGAAATTCGTCAGCGTGCCGCCGAGCCAGCGCTGGTTGACGAAATACATGCCGCAGCGCTCGGCCTCTTCGCGGACCGCTTCTTGCGCTTGCTTCTTCGTGCCGACGAAGAGGAAGATCTTGCCTTGCCGCGACATGGCGGTCACGGCCGCGTAGACCTCACGCAGCTTGATCACCGTCTTCTGGAGATCGATGATGTAGATGCCGTTGCGTTCCTGGAAGATGTACTTGGCCATCTTCGGATTCCAACGGCGGGTCTGGTGCCCGAAATGCACGCCGGCTTCGAGCAACTGCTTCATGGAAATGATGGAGTGAGAGACGGACATCGTCGCCTGCCTTCCAACCGGTCCGATGAGGATCGGTCACGAACGTTCGTTGCTAGGTGCCGCACCGGAAGGTCCGGCTCCTAAATTCGCACCCGGTGTCGGGTGCTGCTCTAGTATACCATATGAACGAGCAAGCAAGCAAACCCGCGTTTCGACTTTCGCAGCGCGCGATCGTCTTTCATATGCGCGTCGGACGCGCGACTTTTATAGACGACGCCGAAAACGTCGGCCGATTTTGTGCGCGCTCGGCTAAAGGTACCGCGCGCGCATCAGACAGAATCGACGGGGAGGAGCCCTTCCCACCTTCGCGCCTTCGAGAGGATTGAAAGCTTCGCTATGAACCAGTATGTCAAGCTGGCTTGCGTTACGCTATTGGCGTCGGCGCTCGCCGCCTGTAGTGGCGTCGGCAGCTCGGTGCCGAACCTGACACATCCAGTCGGATCGAACGCGACCGTCTCGCACGGCTTCGGCGATCTCTCCAACGTCCACGTCATGCGTCCATTCAACGGTTCGATGCAGCCTGCGCTGACCGGCGCACTCACATACCACGGCGGCCCGGTGCTCAAACACCCCATCGTGTACGTCGTGTACTGGGGCTTCAACGCGTCTGGCGCCGATCCGAACGGGGAGCAGATGTACTTGACCAATTTCCTCACGGGTCTTGGCGGTACGCCCTGGAGCCAAACGAACCATCAATACTATCAGATCGTCAACGGCCTGACGCAGCATATCGCCAACGAAATAGGCCAGCTGCAAGGAACGTGGGTCGACTCCACCAACCCGGTCCCGTCGAGCCCGTCCGACGCGCAGATCCAAGCCGAGGCCGGCAAGCTCATGGCTCAGGTCGGCTTCAACAAGTACGCGTCGTACGTCGTGGCGACCCCGCACGGCCATAACTCGCCGGGCTTTGGCAGTAGCTTCTGCGCGTACCACGGCGCGACGAATCAAAGCGGCCACGTGATCTCGTACACGAATCTCCCATACATGACCGACGCCGGCGGCAACTGCGGCGAGAACTTCGTCAACCCCGGTCCGTCGGGCGTTCTCGATGGCGTCAGCATCGTCGAAGGTCACGAGTACTCCGAGAGCGAGACCGATCCGCAGCTGAACGCGTGGTGGGATGGCGCCAACGGTGAAGAGATCGGCGACCTCTGCGCATGGAGAGGCCTCGGCAACATCACCGAGTCGACCGGAACGTTCGCGATGCAGCCCCTCTACAGCGACAAGAAGGGTGGTTGCACGCTACATACCCCGTAACGGCGCTCCTTCCGCTACCCTACACGAGCCTGCCGGCGTCGGCAGGCTCGTCTCTTTAGAGGTCGGCGGGGCGGCGGAATCAGAACGAGCGTCGTGATGTACTACGCGGCGTTCGGCTTGTCACGAGATCCGTTCATGGACACGGCCGACCCCTCGTACTACTACGAGACGATCGCGTGCGCGAACGGGCGACGCCGCCTCGCCGAATGCATGATATCCGGCCGCGGTCTTGCGGCCGTCATCGGACCGATAGGCGTCGGCAAGACGACGCTCTGCAACGCGGTCCAGCAAGACGTGCTCGGCGTGCCGACGTGTCAAGCCGGGCTCATCCTCGACCCGACCTTCGACGACGAAGCAGCTTTCGTCAGCGCGATCGGCACCTCGCTCGGTCTCGAGCTTCCCGATCCGCCCGAACGCGGCGGTGTACACGCTCTCAAGGATCGCCTCAAGCATGCGCTCTTCGCTTCGCTCCGAAACGGCACGCAGTACGTGCTATTCATCGACGAAGCCCAGCTTTTGCCCGAACCCCAGCTCGAGACGCTCCGGTCGCTGCTCAACTATCAGGTCGACGAGCGCAAACTGCTCGCCGTCGCCCTTTCAGGTCAACCCGAGCTTGCGCGGCATCTCGCACGTCATGCGGGTCTCACCGATCGCATCGCGCTGTGGCTCGAGCTCGAGCCGCTCGCGGAGAGCGAAGCTGCGGCGCTTCTCGATCATCGTCTGCGGGTCGCCGGCTTCTCCGGCGCGCGCTCGCCGTTCTCTCCCGAGACCGCATCTGCGGCATGGCGGCTCGCTCGCGGCTTGCCGCGACGCCTGACTTCAATCGCTCGCGGCGCGATGGAGGTCGCCTCGGAACGAGGATCGAGCGAAGTCAGCGTCGCCGACGTCGTAGCGGCGAGACGGCGCGTGCCGCCCGAAGCGATGCCTGAGTCCGCCTCGGGTGCTCAAGAGATGACCGACACCGGTCGAGCTAAAGCTCGACCGCTACAAAGTCAGCGCCGCTGGCCGTGGATGTGGTTCGCGCGATGAGCGCCGACGATCGTCTCCCGGCCGACATGCTGCTGCTTCGCGAGCGGCGCCGGCGGATGACGTCATCGTCGGAGCCCGTGCTGCTCGAAAGCGACGCGATCGTCGACGGCTTCGCTTCGGAAGAGCTGCCCGCACGAGACGGCGCTCTACATCTATATAGGTCGCTCGGGTCGGTGACCCTCGCAGCGATGACGTGGACCGGCGCGATCGACCATGCTGCATTGCAGCGCGCGATCGCTTGCGCCCAGCTCGAAGGTCCGTTTTCGGCGTTTTCAAGCGGATGGTTTGCGAGGGTGTCGACCGCGAACGCGCTGCCTCCACATGGCGAGGCGGCACTTCTTGCGACGTTGTCGACGTCCGACGTCGAGTTGCTCGAGCGCGCGTCGTCGAACCACGCGGCCCCCGTTGTCGAAAGGCTCGGCCTCGCCTCGCTCCTGCCGTCGACCATCGTCGGGGCGGACGATCCGACGATCGAGGCCGCGACGGTGGTCTTGACGACCTATCGGCGCGCGTCGCTCGTCGTCGCATGGCTCGACGCGATCGGCGGCGATGCCGGCGCCGACGCGACAAGCCGTCGCGATGAAGCGGCGGCTGCGGCTATGTCGATGCTACGAGCGCTTCTCGGCGAAGCGTGAGGGCTTGAACTACGCTGGAACGACTTTTTCGAGCGCGCGGGCGTCGTTCTGACGCTCTTGGTAGACTTCGAGACGGTGGACCGGCACCGAGCGCGGCGCGGTGATACCCAACTTGACCTGATCGCCGCCCACGGCGACGATCGTTATCCTGATCTCGTCGCCGATGACGATCTCTTGATTCAACTTACGGGTCAAAACGAGCATTTCGCGCTCCATCATAGAGAAGCGAAGAGGGACCCGTGCGTTCCACCGAGTCCCTCCCCCATCCTCCGCCCGCTTGTTCGCTCGCCGGTCATTCTTCGTTGAGCAGGTCCGCGGCGAGTCTTCCCAGGAGCGCGCTCACGATGTCCCGGCTCGAGACGAAGTAGCGGCCGCGTCGGATCTTCCTCCTCAGCTCGTGCACGATCGTGTCGCGTTCTTCCGGGAGATTCGCGAGATGATGCTCCAACTCGGGATTCCGCGCCTCACCCTCACCGACCGCACGTTCGCCGGGGCTGGGCTGCGAATGCTTCGCCTTGCCGTCGACGTAAGCGGCCAGCGCGGCTTTCACTTGCTGCGAGGAGATCTTCATCGCTTTTCTCATCGGCCCGCTGCGCGGACGCGGATAGCCGGGAACGGTCACAAAGCGTCGAGCACTGGGCCGTCCCGGGCCGGAATGTGGTCGCGCGCACTTGTCCTCGCTGACCGCGCGCACTGGTGCAGGACCCCGCGGCGATACCGGGTCATTCTTGCAATCCGGACGCGCGTCGCCTGACGCGCGGCCCGTTACGCGTCGTTTGCCGACGAAAGGGACGGATTCCATGAGCGCGCACATCAGGGCGGCATCTGTGGCGGTTATCGTTCTTGCGTTGACCGCATGCGGCTTGACGACGAGTTCACTCCCAGGCGTCGTCCGGCCACCTGACCAGCATACGGCAATCCCCGTGTCGATGGCCTTGCGAACACCGCCGGACAGCGCGATGAACCCCATGCTTCGCGAGCGTATCACCTACAACGGCGGCAAGGTCCAACGCATCCCTAAGATATACGTGAACTATTGGGGCTTCAATGTCAGTGGACGCGATCCGAACGGCGAGCAGTTCTACCTGACGAATTTCCTCGAAGGCATCGGCGGCAGCACGTGGCTGAGCGACGTGACGCAGTACTACGAAGTGCTAAACGGCCGCCGGCTCCACATCCAGAACAACGTCGGCGAGATGCAGGGTGCCTGGATAGACGGTACCTCGATACCGCTACACCCCACCGACAGCCAGATACAAAGGGCAGCAAAACGCCTCATCACCCATTTCGGCTTTCACGCCGACGCGACGTACATAGTGGCGACGCCCCACGGTCACAACACGCAGGGTTTCGGTACCCAGTTCTGCACGTATCACAGCGCTCTCGTCGGGAGCGGCGGTGCCGTCGCGTACGTCGACTTCCCGTATATCTCGGACGCAGGCGCGGCATGCTTTGCAAATGCGGTGAACGGCGGTCAGGCAGGTCGGCTCGACGGCGTGAGCATCCTCGCTGGCGGGATCATCGCTGAAACGCAGACCGATCCGTTCATACCGTTCGCATTCGCGTGGATCAACCCCGACGGCGCCGAGATCGGAAGCGATTGCACCGGGCTCAACTTGCGAGACATAACCTTCTCGACAGGTACGTTCGCGATACAAGGCCTGTGGAGCGACAAGCGCAACCTCTGTTCCGACAGCGGACCGTAACGTTTCTGTTGTGAAAACGCCGCTCGCCGTCACGCAATGCCTCGATCGCGCGCGGTCGATCTACGGCGCGTCGCTCGGCGTCGTGTGCGGCGGCACGCGACTTACCTACGGCGAGGTCGCCGCGCGAGTCGATCGGCTCTCCGCCGGCTTGACGGCGCTCGGCGTCAAGGGCGGCGATGTCGTCGCATGTCTCTCGTTCAACTGCCACCGGCTGCTCGAGCTCTACTATGCGGTGCCGCAGATGGGCGCGATACTTCTGCCGATCAACATCCGGCTCACGCCGGACGATTTCGCGTTCATCATAGAAGACTCCGGCGCCACGACGGTCGTCATCGATCGCGCGCTCATCGGCCTCTTCGCTTCGGTCCGCTCGCGACTCGCGCATGTCGAACGTGTCATCCTCATGGGCGGCGACGCGAAGACGCAAGACGCCATCGACGGCGACGACTACGAGATGCTCGTCGACGATGGCGCCGAGACGTTCGAACGGCCGGCGCTCGACGAAGACGCCGTCGCCGAGCTGTTCTACACGAGCGGCACGACTTCACGGCCTAAAGGCGTCATGCTGACGCACCGCAATCTCTACATGCACGCGATGTCGGTGCTCGCTGCGCTCCATCCGACGGACGCCGACGTGCAGCTCCACTCGATCCCGCTTTTCCACGTCAACGGCTGGGGCACACCCCACACGATAACGTTCGTCGGCGGCCGGCACGTCATGGTGCCGCGTTTCGACCCCGAGGTCATCCTCGCGACGATCGAGCGCGAACGCGTCACGCAGATGCTCCTCGTGCCGACGATGGCCGTCGCGCTTCTCAATTCGCCGTCAGCGAAAACGCGCGATCTGTCCTCGATGCGCCGCATCAAGGTCGGCGGCGCCGCCGCTCCGCCGAGCCTCATCGCCGCGCTCGACGCGTGGCTGCCGGGCTGCACGATCACGTGCGGCTACGGCCTCACCGAGACGACGCCCGTACTCACGGTCGCCGGGCTCAAAGCAGGGCTCGAAGGTGACCCGACCCGTTCGGTATTGCTGCGGTCGACGGCGGGCGTCCCCATCCCCGGCGTCGAGGTCGAGATCATCGACGAGAGCGGGCAGCCGCTTCCGCACGACGGCGTCGCGGTCGGCGAGATATGCGCGCGCGGAAATTCCATCATGGCGGGATATTGGAAGCAGCCGGAGGAGACCGCGCTCGCCTTTGCTGGCGGGTGGTTTCACACCGGCGACGTCGGCGCCATCGATCCGAACGGCTACGTCTATATCGTCGACCGGAAGAAAGACATCATCATCACGGGCGGCGAGAACGTCGCGTCGCTCGAGATCGAGAACGCGCTGTACACCCACCCGAGCGTCCTCGAGTGCGCGGTCATCGCATTGCCCGATCCGCTGTGGGGCGAAGTGCCTGCGGCACTCGTCGTGCTCAAGGCGAACGCGAGCGCGGACGAACCCGGGCTCATCGCCCACTGCAAGTCGACGCTCGCCGGCTTCAAGGTCCCGAAGCGCGTGCGCTTCGTCGAGTCGCTGCCCAAGGGCGGCACCGGCAAGATCCTCAAGCGCCAGCTTCGCGACGAGTACATCCGCGAGCTGTCCGGCGCGACCTAGTTCCCGAGCTTGCGCCGCAGGACGCGGCGGGGGACGTACATCATCGCAAGCGTGAATGCGACGAGCCATGCGATGTCGATTCCCGTTTGGACCGTCGGCGCGCCGATGAGCAGCTGGCGGCACGCGGCGACCGCGTGATAGAGCGGCGTGCACCACCCGATGGCCGCGACCCACGCCGGCATCCGATCGAGCGGGAAGAACACGCCGCCGACCATGAGCATCGGCGTCACGACGAACGAGAAATAGAAGAACAGATGCTCTTGGATCGCGACGATCATCGCGACGTAGAAGCCGGGCACGGCGAACGCCATGCCGCCGAGCGCGAAGACGAGCGGGCACGCGAGCACCCACCACGAGTGGATGAGACCGAACGCAGCGACCGCTGCGAGGAAGAGCGTGCCGTAGAGCACCGCACGGAACGCCTGCCAGAGATATTCGCCCGCCGCGATCTCGAGCGGATCGACCGGCGCCGTCACCATCGACTCGTAGACGCCGTTGAAGTTGAGGCGCTCGAAGCAGCCCCAGCACGAGTCGAACGTACCGGCGTTCATGACCGCCATGCCGAGCATTCCCGGAGCGATGAACTGCATGAGCGTGCCGTGGCCGGTGAGCGTCACGTACGCGCCAAGTCCGAGACCGATCGCCAGGAAGTATATGAACGGGTCGATTATGTTGATCGCGACGCTCGACACCGCGTACTTCTGCCACGCGAGGAAATTGCGCCAGAAGACGAGCCGAGCGTTGCGCCCGACGATCGCGGTGAGCGGATTCACTCGCCGAGCTCCCTGCCCGTTATGTTGAGAAAGACGTCTTCGAGCGTCGCGGCGCGGGCGACGTGGCGCCGCGAGTCGAGGCCGGCCTGCGCCATCCGCGCGAGCAGCGCTCGATTGTCGTCCGTGTAGAGGTAGGTGACGTCGCCGTGCCGCTCGCGTCGCCGGACCAGCCCGTCGAAGGCGTCGGTCCGCGCAAGCACGTCGGCGTGCGCGGGTTCGGCGATCACCTCGAGGACTTCCGCCGCTGCGAAGCGCTGGACGAGCCCAGCCGGGGTGTCTTCGGCGAAGACCAGCCCCTCTTCCATCACGGCGATCCGGTCGCATAGGCGCGCCGCTTCTTCCATATAATGCGTCGTGACGATGAGCGTCAGGCCGCGCTCGCGAAGCCCGTTGAGCGTTTCCCAGACCATAAGGCGGGCTTGCGGGTCGAGGCCCGTCGTCGGTTCGTCGAGGACGAGCAGTTCGGGTTCGTTGACGAGCGCGCGGGCGATGACCAGCCGGCGGCGCATACCGCCCGAAAGCTCCTTGTACTTCGCCCGCTCTTTGCCAGTGAGGCTCATCATGGCGAGCAGCGAGCGCGCGCGCTTTTCGGCCTCGGCTTGGCGCAGACCGAAGAACGAGCCGTAGACGAGGAGATTTTCCATCACGGTCAGTTCTTGATCGAGCGCGTTCTCTTGCGTCACGACGCCGATGCGCGATTTGATCTCGCGCGCACTCCTGGCCGCGTCGAGGCCGAGCACGTCGAGCGTCCCCGAAGTGCGGGCGATGCGGCAGTAGATCATCTTCATCGTCGTCGTCTTGCCGGCGCCGTTGCGGCCGAGGAAGCCGAAACACTCGCTCGGCGCGATCGCGAACGAGATGCCGCGCACGGCCTCGAGCGAGCCGTAACGCTTCGTGAGACCGGTCGCGGCGACGGCGGGGACGAGATGCGACGCCATGCACACTGTTTGCATGGTGGCGCGCGGGATTCCGCCGTCCGGGCCGCGGGTGCAGGATACGCTCGTACCCCGTTCCAATGACGGGCCCGAATGATCCGGCATCTTTTCCGCTACTTGAGCCAAGCGAAGATCCCGCCGGCGTTGCCGCCTTGTCGACGCTCGCCGTTCACAGGAGCTTGTTGACCGAAATGCCCTGCAGCGCCAACGCGCGTACCCAGCTCTCGCCCGCCGATCGTGCACGTTACGTCGCCGATCATCTCCCGCCCCACTTGTTCCGCAGCGTCGCCGGACCCGATGTAACGGATCCCGGCAAAGTCGCGTGGCGCATCTCCCCCGAACCCTTCCCGCTTTCGCCTGCAACCGTCGCCGCATTCGAACGTCTCGGCGGCGATCTGCTCAGGTTCTACCGAGCCGCGAATAAGTTGTACGCGCAAAGCGTCAAAGGTCAGGCGCCCGACTTCATCCGCGACTACCTCGAGCTTGGTAAGCCCGACAACATCATCCGTCTCCAGCGTCAGAACCGCTTCAAGCAAGACGTGCCCGGCGTCATCCGGCCAGACATAATCCTCACCGAAGGCGGGATGATCGCGTCCGAACTCGACTCGGTGCCCGGCGGCATGGGTTTTGTCGGCGCGATGGGCCAGACGTACTGCGAGCTCGGCTTCGATCAAGTCGGCGAGTTCGACGGCATCCTGCGCGGCTTCGCGGCGATGGCGACGGCCGCGTCGGGCGGTAAGGAAAAGCCGGTCATCGCGGTCGTCGTCTCGCGCGAATCCGACGACTATCGCGGCGAGATGGATTGGCTCGCGGGAGCGCTGCGCGACGCAGGGCTCGCGAACGCCGTGACCGTGCGACCCGACGAACTCGTGTTCACCGAAGAGGCGCTCGTCGTCGACACGCCGTCCGGGCGGCACACCGTCGACGTCCTCTACCGCTTCTTCGAGCTCTTCGACTTGCTCAACATCCCGAAGCAAGAGCTCATGCTCTATGCCGCGCGCCACAAGCGCGTCGCGCTGACGCCGACGCCAAAGTCCTTCCTCGAGGAGAAGCTCTGGTTCGCGCTCTTCCACAACCCGATGCTCGAGACGCTCTGGTCGGACGAGCTCGGCGGCGACTCGTTCTTTCGTTTGCGCGCGATCATCCCACAGACGTGGGTTCTCGACCCGCATCCGCTGCCGCCCCAGGCGGTCATCTACGGCCTCACCGCGGATGGCCGGCCGATCCGGGCGTGGCGAGATTTGTACGGCCTCTCGAAGTCCGAGCGCCAGTTCGTCGTCAAGCCGTCCGGATTTTCGGAATTGGCCTGGGGCAGCCGCGGCGTCTATGTCGCGAACGATCTGACGCGCGACGAATGGATGGCGGTGATCGACGGCGGACTCGCGACGTATGAGAAGTCGCCGCAGATCCTGCAGCGCTTTCACAAAGGCAGACGCGTCCAATCGAGCTATCTCGACGAGGCGAGCGGTACGATCAAGACGCTCGACGGCCGAGTTCGCCTATGCCCGTATTATTTCGTCGCGGGCGACGACGCGCCGCTGAGCGGAGTGCTCGCGACCATCGTCCCCGCTGACAAGCGTCTGATCCACGGCATGGCCGACGCCATCATGGCGCCGTGTTCGGTGAGCGACTCGGGGTACTAGGCCGACCGATGTGGAACCTCACGGAGCCGTGGTGGGAGATCCCGCTGCGAACGGCGCTCGTCTATTTCTCGGTCCTCGTCGGCGTGCGGCTCGCCGGCAAGCGCGAGATAGGTCAGATGACGGCGTTCGATCTCGTCCTTCTTCTTCTGCTGAGCAACGCGGTCCAAAACGCGATGACCGGGCCGGATACGTCGGTCGTCGGCGGGATCGAGGCCGCAGTGACCCTTTTCATCGTCAATGCATTCATCGTGTATGTCGCTTTCCGCATCCCCCGCGTCCAGAAACAGCTCGCCGGTAGGGCGACGCTCCTCATCAGCAACGGCCAGATCATCACGCAGAATCTGCACACGGAGCTCATCACGCAAGACGAGCTTCTCGCGGCGTTGCGCGAGCACGGCGTCGAATCGCCGGCGGAGGTCGCGCTGGCCGTCCTCGAAGTCGACGGCAGCATCAGCGTCGTCCGGCGCGATGACGTCGAGGCCGACACACCGGAAGAGCCGCGTTTCAATCGCGGCAAGCCCGCCCGCCGACCGATCCGCTTCCTCCACGCCCGCCACTAACTCGGGGAACTGTGTAGTAGGCCGAGCGAAGCTCGGCGGTTATATGTTAAACGCTTCGCGACTCCCATATCCGGGTAGGATATCCGTATGATCGCACTTATAACATCAATCCTGCTCGCCGCAGCGGCGTGCGCGAACCCGAGCATCGTCTCGACCGCGGTGCAATCCATGACAACCGATTCAAGCGGGCTAAATCATTACACTGTAGGCGTCACCATCCAGAACGTCGGCACAGTCCGCCAGCCGAGCGATCTGCTCCAATCGATCGTCGTCGAGCAGGACGGCGAGCGGGTCGACGTGATCGGGCTATTGCCGCTGCGCCCGCGACAAACGCAGCACGTCGTCTACTCATTCGTCCGCTCTTCTGAGGCGGGCGCGGGCACGACGCATCTATCGTTCGCGCTCGACTTCAACAAGACGGGCGCCAACGTCACCTGTCACCGCGGCGCTGAGGATTCGTCGCTCGACATCTGAACGCCGGAAAACATCGTTTGCCGCGTCGCTCCGCAGGGTAAGACAAGCATGCGATCCATCGGATCGCACCTCGCTACGTCTCGCAGGAGCGGATTTGCGATGAAACGGATCCCGGCAGTCTTGTTCGTCCTCGCTCTCGTCACGTGTATCGCGGCGCCCGTCGAGGGTCGAGCGGCGACATCCAGCGCGAGCGATCTTTCACTCAAGCTCGGCGCGCTCTTCCCAGCCAATGGAGATTCGCGCGATCTCGGCGGCAGCACGCAGTACGTCATCGGCCTCGACTACCTACTGCATTCAGCGTCGACGAGCACGAGCGCGACGTCGATCTATCTCGATTACCTAGGCGGCTCGAAGAACTCCGGCAGCATCCATTCGACAGGCGTCGGCGTCGCTTTACGTTCGAGTGGTACCGCATATTTCGGAGCGGGTCTCGGCATCTATTCGACGAGCGTCCAGTTCGACGAGGACGCGGATGACAGGTTCCGCTCGAACACGTCCTCGACGGGCGGCGGCGGCAAAGTCTTTGCCGGCTTCGATCTCGGCAGCGGCGTCGATCTCGAGTTCGACTACCACATCTTGCCTGCGGCCGGCGGCGTCAACCCGAGCGGCGCGGCGCTCGAAGTCGGCATCCGCCTCTAAACTGCCACGACTTTCGATTTTCGATCAAGGGAGCGGTCGAGATTCATCTCGACCGCGGCGGCCTTATATCTTGAGTGTAGTAGGCCGAGCGAAGCTCGGCTCCGTTGTCGAAGGGGCGCGGTCCCCTTTAGTCCAGGATCGACAGCACGCGATCCACGTCCTCATCGGTATTGTAGCCGTGGGGTGCGAATCGAACACCGGTGTCGCGGATCGTCACTTGAACGCTCGCTGCTCTCGCGCGGCGTTGCAGCTCTTCGACCGAGTTGCGCCCCCGGCCGGCGACGACGATGCCGGAACGAACCGCGGGCTCGACGTCGCCGACGATCGGCAGACCGAGGCTCCATACGCCTGCGATGAAGCGATCGCCGAGCCGAAGCACGTGCGCTTCTATGTTCGGCAGACCTGCATCGGTTATGAGGCGCAAGCTTTCGCCAAAGCCGATCGCCGCGGGATAGTTGACAGTCGCTCCGTCGAACCGTCGCGCACCGGGGAGCAACGGCTGCGCATAGTCCAAAAAACGCATCGGCTCTTTGACCGAACGCCAAGAGCACAATGCAGGCCGTAGCCGCTCGGCGAGCTCACGCCGGACGTAGACGACCGAAAGTCCTTGCGGCGACAGCAGCCACTTCGCGACGCCGAAATAACAGACGTCGATGTCGCACGCCGCGACGTCGAGCGGCAGATGACCGAAACCTTGGATCGCGTCGACCGCGAAGATGATGCCTTTAGCTTTGCACCACGCGCCGAGCGCCGCAAGATCGTGCCGATATCCGTCCGAGAAGCCGACGTAGGACACGGTCACGACGCGCGTGCGATCCGTGACGAGACGCTCGAGCGTTTCGACCGTGAGCCGCTGTCCGGGGGCGCGGACGAGCACGGGACGCACGCCGACATCGTGCAAGTTGAGCCACGGATACGCGTTTGCGCCGAATTCGTTATCGCTCAGGATGACCTCATCGCCATCGCGCCAGTCGAGCCCGTTCGCGACGACAAGCGCTCCGTCCGAGGTCGAGCGCATGAAGGCGATCTCATCCGCCGTCGTACCGATCGCCTCGGCGACCGCGGATCGCACCGCCTCGAGGCGCGATTCTATGTCGAGTATGCCGGCGCAGCCGTCGCCCGTCTGGGCGTCGAGCGCTGCCACCACCGCGTCGCGCGTCGGCTGGGGCAAGGGGCCGACCGAGGCGTGGTCGCAGTACGCCCATCGCCTGGTGATCGGAAACACACCGGGATCGAGCGGCGGCGACGGATGCGCCAGCCGTCCGATTGAGGATGTAGACATGCTCGCACGCAATTCGCTCGCATCACCCGGTCGCCTTTCGCGCATCGTCGCGTTGACGATCGCGCTGCTCATATCCGTCGTCGCGTTCGAAACGCGCGCGCTCGGATCCGATTCGATTCCGACGGTCGTCGAGAAGGGCCACACGTACGTCGCGGTCGAGCCGCTGCTCCGAGATCTCGAGATCGGCTACGACATCGAAGGATCGCACCTGACCGTCAACGGCCGCTCGTATCCGCCCGCACTCGTCGAGATCAACGGCATGTCGATGGCGAACGCGCGCGATCTCGCGGCGTTCCTCAACTTGAAACTCACCGACGACCACGGCTCCCTCGTGTTCGGGCAGCCACAGACGCCGGCGCCGTCGCATGCGGAGGCGCCGCCCGATCCCGACCTCGATGCGATCCGCGCGCAACTGATCGCGTTGCTCGACGAGCATCGCAACGCGCAAGGCGTCGGACCCCTCGGCATCGATCCGCGCGCGCAGGCGGCTGCCCAAGCGCACGCGCTCGACATGGCCCGCGATGGCGTCCTCCGCCACGTCGACCCCGATGGCCGAACACCGTTCGACCGCTATCACGCGCAAGGCGGCCACAGCAGATTCTACGCGGAAAACGTCGCGTGGTACGGCCTGGCGGACGCCAGCCGCGCTGCGCTCGCAAGCGCGATCTCAAAGCTCGACTCGCAGATGATGGCGGAGCGGCCGCCCGACGACGGCCACCGCGCCAACATCGTCTCGCCGATCTATGATTCCGTCGGCATCGGGATCGCCGTCGGTCCTAACGGCATCTACCTGACCGAAGACTTCTCCGGCAGCTGACCTGCAGGGCGGGTAGGGCTCGTAAGAGCGCCCCGCAAACTCATCGCCCTTCGCGCACCGGATCAAGAGCGAAAGGAGCGACGGTCGTGGCGGACATCCAGAAGGTCGGCGTCTGCGGATGCGGTTTGATGGGATCGGGCATCGCGCAAGTCGCCGCGACCGCAGGGTGCGACGTCGTCGTCCTCGAGGCCGATCGTGCCGCGCTCGACCGTGGCATGGCGGGCATCCGCAAATCGCTCGACAAGTTCGTCGAAAAAGGCGCGATGGACGCGGCTGCTCGCGATGCGATACTCGGCCGCATTCGGACGACGACCGACGTCGCCGATCTCAAGGATCGCGATCTCGTCATCGAAGCGATCGTCGAGAACATGGCGGTGAAGAAAGAGCTCTTCGCCGCGCTCGACAAGCTGCTCGCGCCGCATGCCATCATCTGCTCGAACACGTCGAGCCTGTGCGTCGTCGAGATGGCCGCGGCGACGAAGCGCCCGAAGCAAGTCGCCGGGCTTCACTTCTTCAATCCCGTGCCGCTCATGAAGCTCGTCGAGATCGTCAAGACGATCGTGACGGATCAACCGACTATCGACGCGCTGTTCGCCTTCGCGAAACGCCTCGGCAAGACGCCGATCCTCGCACAAGATACTCCGGGCTTCATCGTCAACCGCCTGCTCGTGCCGTATCTGCTCTACGCGATCCGCATGTACGAGGCCGGCCTCGCGTCGCGCGAGGACATCGATGAAGGCATGAAGCTCGGTTGCGGTCACCCGATGGGCCCGCTGACTCTGCTCGACTTCGTCGGGCTCGACACGACATATTACATCGCGGAGATCATGTTCGACGAATTCAAGGATCCGCTCATGGCGCCCCCGCCGCTGCTCAAGCGGATGGTGCTCGCCGGCTACTACGGCCGCAAATCCGGCCGCGGCTTCTACGAATACAAGTGACGCCCTAAGCGCGAGGAGCGATATGCCGTACGAGAATATCTTGGTCGAGCGCGACGGTCCCGTCGCCGTCGTGACGCTCAACCGTCCGAAAGCGCTCAACGCGCTCAACGAGGCGTTGCTCGGCGAGGTCGAGCGCGCGATGCACGAACTGGAGACGGACCGTTCGGTGCTCGCGGTCGTCATCACGGGCAGCGGCGAAAAAGCGTTCGCGGCCGGCGCCGACATCAGCGAACTCGCGCGCCTACCCGACGCCGCGGCGGCGACGACGAAGGCGAAATCCGGTCATCGCGTCACCCACGCGATCGAGCATTCGCGATTGCCCGTGATCATGGCCATCAACGGCTACGCGCTCGGCGGCGGACTCGAACTCGCGATGGCGGGCGACTTCCGCATCGCCTCGCGCAATGCGAAGCTCGGCCAGCCCGAGGTCAATCTCGGGATCATCGCCGGCTTCGGCGGCTCGCAGCGTCTACCGAGACTCGTCGGCCAAGGCATGGCGTCGTATATGCTCCTTACGGGCGAGCCGATTTCGGCCGATGAGGCCAAGCAGTGCAATCTCGTCGAGAAGGTCGTCGAGCCCGGCGCCCTGCTCGACGAGGCAAAGCGGTTGGCGAAGATCATCGCCTCAAAGGGGCCGCTCGCGATAGCCGCGACGAAACGCGCGATTCACAAAGGATTGCAGACCGATCTCCACAGCGCGCTCGAGCTCGAGGCCGAGGAGTTCGGCAAAGTCGCGGTGAGCGCGGATGCCAAAGAAGGCACGGCCGCGTTCCTCGAAAAGCGACAAGCCGCGTTCAAAGGCGAGTGACCCAGAGGATGTAGCGGTCGAGCTTCAGCTCGACCGCCGCGGTCTCGCTTTTTAGGATAGGGAGCGGTCGAGATTTATCTCGACCGCCGCGGTCTCGCTTTTTAGGATAGGGAGCGGTCGAGATTTATCTCGACCGCCGCGCTCTAGCCAGGCTTACCTTCGCGGCCGGCGATAGCGCGCTTCGACGGCCGTGCGCAATTTGACGACGCCCCGATCGAGCGTCTGCTCGAGCATCCGTTGGAACGGGATGCGAAACACCTTGGCGAGGATACCGTTGAACGATTCGCTCGTGCGGACGATCGTCCGGCCTTCGGCGGGCTCGAGCCGCCATACATGGCGAGCGGTGATGCCGAGAGTTCTCCCGACCCAGCCGATTTCGCGCGGTCGGACAAGCGTTTTGAACGTCGACGTGATCGTGCCGGCGCTCGTCTTCCAGCGGAAGACGCTCCCGACGTCGACGGGACCGTCGAGCGCGACCGCCTTCACATCCTGGTTCCACTCGGGCCAGCGCTCGACGTTCGCGAGGACGTCCCATATGGTCGCCGCGTCCGCGGCGATTTCGATCTGACTCGCGGCCGCTACGGGCGCGTTGAAGTCGATCTCCATAACCGCATGATACCCCCAAGCGCCCCTTATTACCCGCAAATGAACGGGCCGGGACTTTCAGACTCGGTCAGACCGTCGTCGACGGAGTGGGATTGGGCGTCGGCGTCGGACGCGGCTTTACCGTCGGCGATGCGTTCGACGTCGTGCTCGGCTCCGGGCTGGGCGTCACGAGTGGAATCGTTTCGATCGGCGTCGGTGCGGAAGTCGCCGATGGCAACGGGGATGATCTCGTGATCAGGCCATTCGCATAGTGAGAGGCGTCCGTCGCCAGACGTTGCGCGGCCGCGACGCCGCCTGCATATACGAGGGTCGCGTAGCCGGCGCCGCCGAGCATCACGATACCGAGCAATGGAGCGATCGCACCGAGCTTCGAATTGACGACGACCGTTCCGGCGACCAGATCGCCGACGCGCTGCCGTCTCGGCAGCAGCGCGGCGAGCAGAAAACCGATGACGACGAGGTCGAGCGGCAGGATGAGTTCGCGTACGAATGTGCGCCCGAGCCCCGCCCGGCCCCCGCCGTTGCGTCCGACGACGAGTCCGAAGAGCAGCTTGCCCGGCGTCGATCCAAGTATGCCGCTGAAGAGCCAGCGATACGCGAAAAGCGCGATCGCGACGACGAGCGCCAGCTGAAGGAAGCCGCCGAGGGAAAGCTCGCCGTTCGAGGCCCGCGTGATCCATACGCGCGCCGCCATCGCGATGAGCATTCCCACGAAGACGATGTCGACGAGCAGCGCGAGCGTGCGGCGGACGATGTACGCGCCGACGTCCCCGTGGTCGGGTGCGACGGGCGGCGGCGGACCGGGGAATATCTGGCGCGCTTCAGGTGGCAGCGTCGATGCCGCATGCGCGGAATGCTCGGGCGTCGATTCCGCTGCCGGCCGGTCGAGCACCGCGCCGCAACTCGTGCAAAACGCGGAGGGCCGGTCTTGCTCGCGGCCGCAGGAAGGGCACGTCGCCACGCGCTTGACGCTCTAGAGAGCTTCGACGACGCCGGCGATCCCTTGACCGCCGCCGATGCATGCGCTCGCGACGCCGTATTTCTTCTTCCGCCGCCGCAGCTCGTGGAGCAGCGTGTACGTTATGCGCGCCCCGCTCGCTCCGAGCGGATGGCCGAGCGCGATCGCTCCGCCGTTCGGATTGAGCTTCGAGTCGTCGAGCCCGAGCTCGTCGACGCACGCGAGCACTTGCGGCGCGAACGCCTCGTTGATCTCGACGAGGTCCATGTCATCGAGCTTCATTCCCGCGCGCTCGACGGCTTGCGGGATCGCGAACGCGGGACCGATGCCCATGATGTCCGGGTCGACGCCGACGACTCCCCACGACACGAGCCTGCCGATCGGTTTGAGCCCATCTTTCTCCGCCTGCTTCGCGGTCGTCAACACGACTGCAGACGCCCCGTCCGTGATGCCGCTCGCGTTCCCCGGCGTGACGATGCCGTCTTTGATGAAGCGCGCTGGTAATCTCGCGAGTTGCTCCATCGTGACGCCAGGACGCGGTCCTTCGTCTTTGTCGACGACGGTCGGGCCCTTCTTGCCGGCAACTTCGACCGGCACGATTTCTTCTGCGAAGTAGCCGCTCTCGATCGCTTTAGCGGCGCCGGCCTGTGACTTGAGGCTGAACTCATCCGCCTGTTGGCGCGAGATCTCATAGCGCTTCGCGAGATTCTCCGCGGTGATCGCCATGCCCATGCCGTTGTACGAATCGGTAAGGCCTTCCCAAAGGGCGTCTTCGAGCTTGCCCTGTCCGAGGCCAAGACCCCAGCGCGCACCGCGGATGACGTGCGGCGACTGGCTCATGTTCTCCATGCCGCCGGCCAAGACGTACGTCGCCTCGCCGAGGAGGAGCGATTGCGCACCCGAGACGATCGCCTGGAGACCTGAGCCGCACAGCCGATTGACGAGGAGCGCCGGCGTATCGATGCGACAGCCGGCTTTGAGACCGACGTGGCGGGCGCCGTAGATCGCATCCGCACTCGACTGGATGACGTTACCGAAGACGATCGTGTCGATCTTCTCAGGATCGACGTTCGAGCGCTTCATCGCGCCCTTCGCGGCCACGACGCCAAGATCGATGGCGCTGACGTCTCTCAGCACGCCGCCGAAATTGCCGAACGGCGTACGCGCGCCTTCGACGATGACGATGTCGGGTCTCCCGTTGCTTGCCACTTTGATTCCTTGCCCTTCGCTTTACGTTTCGGACGGCGATGCTTTGTCGGAAGGGCCGTACTGCCCTCGCACGCAATGCCCGGTCGCATGCGTCAGGTAGCAGATAAGCCACGCTGCTCGTGGGCGGTCGGCGACCCGGATATGGTCGAGTACCACGACAAGGAGTGGGGCACGCCGGTCCATGACGACCGGGTCTTGTTCGAATTCATCATCCTCGAGGGTGCTCAAGCCGGACTGAGCTGGAGCACGATCCTCCATAAACGCGACGGATATCGCCGCGCGTTCGCCGGCTTCGATCCGCGCAAGGTCGCACGTTTCGACGCGGCGCGGATCCGCAAGCTCTTGAAGGATCCGGGCATCGTCCGCAATCGTCTCAAGATCGCCGGCGCCGTTCGCAACGCCAAAGCGTTCCTCGAAATCGCGAAGGAACACGGCAGCTTCAGCAAGTGGATCTGGCGGTTCGTCGGAGGCAAACCGATCGTGCGTCGCGGAAAGCGCAACGTCGACAATCCCTCGACGACAGCCGAATCAGATGCGCTCTCGAAAGCGCTAAAGGAAGCAGGCTTCACGTTCGTCGGCTCGACGATCTGCTACGGGTTCATGCAAGCCGTCGGCATGGCCGACGATCACATCGCGACTTGCTTCCGCGCCAAACGCCGCCGATAATTGTAGTAGGCCGAGCGAAGCTCGGCATTTGAGACGAGGAGGGCGGCGTGAGGATGTTCGTCATGGCGATCGTGATGGCGCTTGTCGGAGCGTCGAGTTTGGCAGGCGCCTGTAGCGAGAGCAAACCCACCGTCGTCCACGGCACATCCGCCATGAAGGTAGTTAAGGGGATGGTGGGCGGTCCGGGTGCGCCGCTGCCGCTCAATCCAGCTCCCTCACCTTGGCCCAATTTCTATGGCCCGACGCAATACGATTTCGATCGAACACATCTTTCTCCGAAGCTTCGGCAAAAAGTGATGAGTATCGTGCAGCGCATTCCGTCGCGCGAGCGCCTTTACGCCCGCTGGCTTCCGTCGCAAGGCGATGTGATCGTCTTCGAAGTGCGACCTGACCAGATCCGAAGCGACGGACGCGGTTACTCGCCGTCTAAGGTCATCAACGAAAAGAACATGTACGTCGACCCGACGGATGGGAACGTTTTCGCCGGTCCGCCTTAGATCGCAAGACCGCGCCGGTCGAGCTGAAGCTCGACCGCTACAGCCGACGTTGGTTCGGCCTAGTTGATCAGTGATTCCGGATGATCGCGTCGGCTTCGATCTCGACGAGCAGATCGTCGCGGATGAGCTTGCTCACCTCGACCATCGTCGACGCCGGCTTGATGTCTGCGAAAACCTCGCCGTGAGCGCGACCGACAAGGTCTGCATTCGCCATATCGACGACGAACATCCGCGTTCGCACGACGTCGCCCAGCGATGCGCCTAACTCCTGGAGCGCGTTTTCGATGATCGCGAGCGCGCCTTTCGCCTGCTCGTATGCGTCGGCCCCAGGCGACGTCGTGCCCGCGACCGCGATAGTATCGCCGACGCGCACGGCGCGTACGTAGCCGTAGAGCGATTCCCATTTGGCGCCGGACAAGGCGGAGCGCCGCGTCATGATGCCTTTAGGCGACGGACGGCGCGCGCAAAGCGCCGGCGATCATGTCGCCGACGTCGTTCGTCGACAGCCCGCTGCTCGCGTCGAGCGATGGGATGCGCTTGCTCGACAAGAGCGAGGCGATCGTCGATTCGATCGCGGCGCCAGCGGCCGTTTCGCCGAGGTAGTCCAGCATCATCGCGACCGCGCCAATCGCGGCGACGGGACTGACGACGTTGCGGCCCTTGTATTTCGGCGCCGAACCGTGGATCGGCTCGAAGAGCGAGACCTGGCCTGGGTGGATGTTTCCCGACGCCGCGACGCCCATGCCGCCCTGCACCATCGCGCCGAGATCTGTGATGATGTCGCCGAATAGATTCGTCGTCACGACGACGTCGAACGATTCCGGGTTCTTCACCATCCACATGCATGCGGCGTCGATGTACGCGAACTCGAACGCGACGTCGGGGTACTCTTTGGCGACCTCTTCGACGGTGCGGCGCCAGAGCTGCTGGATCTCGATGGCGTTCGCTTTATCGACGAGCGTCAGCTTCTTGCGCTTGGCCCGCTTGCGTGCTAACTCGAATGCATAGCGGACGGCGCGCTCGCAGCCTTTACGCGTGAAGATCTGGTTGCCGATGACGACCTCGTCTGGCGTGCCCTTCTTGAAATGGCCGCCGATGCCGGTGTAGAGGTCTTCGGTGTTCTCGCGGACGACGACGAGGTCGACGTCTTCGGGCTTCTTGTCTTTGATAGGGCATAGATGCTCGGCGTAGAGTTTGATCGGCCTTAGGTTGATGTAGAGGTCGAGACCGAAACGCGTCGCGGCGATGACGCCGCGTTCGACGAGACCGGGCGGCAGACGCGGGTCCCCGATGGCGCCGAGCAGTATCGCATCCATTGTCCGGAACTCGTCGAGCTGACCTTCGGGCATGAACTCGTGCGTGGCGAGGTAGTGGTCGGCGCCGAACGGATACGACTTCGTCTCGTAGCTGAAACCAAAAAGGTCCGCCGCTTTCGCGAGGACCTTGAGGCCTTCATCGGTCACCTCGGGCCCGACGCCATCGCCGGGGATGACCGCGATCCGGTATGTCTTTCCCATCAGGCCGACTGCTTCTCCGCCAACCGCTTTTCGACGTAGCGCAGCAGTCCGCCCATCTTGATCAGGTCCTGCATGAACGGCGGCAGCTGCGTCGACTTGTACTCTTTGCCGCTGCGCTCGTTGCGGATGACGCCGTTCGCCGCGTCGACCGTGATCGGGTCGCCGTCTTCGATGGCATCGACCGCTTCGACGCTTTCGAAGATCGGAAGCCCCGTGTTGATGCAATTCCTATAGAAGATCCGCGCGAACGATTTCGCGACGACGCCCGCGACGCCGGCGCCTTTGAGCGCGACCGCCGCGACTTCGCGCGACGAGCCGCAGCCGAAGTTCGTGTCGGCGACGATGAGGTCGCCGGGCTTCGCCTTCTTGACGAAGTTGGCGTCGAGATCTTCGAGCGCGTGCTTGCCGAGCTCGACCGGGTCGATAAGGTTGCAATAACGGCCGGGAATGATGACGTCGGTGTCGACGTTCTTGCCGTACTTGTGCGCAGTGCCTTTGAGGATCATGATCGCTTCCTTACGCCGTCGTCGTCGCGAAGAGCTGCTCGGGTCCGCAGATGTGGCCCGCGATCGCCGACGCAGCGGCGACGTACGGACCCGCGAGGTACACTTCCGACTTCACGTGGCCCATGCGGCCGCGGAAATTGCGGTTCGTCGTCGAGATGCACCGCTCGCCGTCCGCAAGGACGCCCATGTGGCCGCCGACGCACGGCCCGCAGGTCGGCGTCGAGAGGACGCAGCCTGCGTCGATGAAGATTTCCGCCAGTCCCTCGGTGATGCACTGCTTGTACACCTTCTGGCTGCCGGGTATGACGATCGCGCGGACGCTCGGATGGACTTTGCGGCCTTTGAGAATCTCGGCGGCTTGACGCATGTCCTCGATGCGCCCGTTCGTGCACGTACCGATGACGGCTTGATCGACTTTGATATCGCTCAGCTGCGAAGCGTTCTTGTGCGTGTTCTCCGGCAGGAACGGGATCGCGACTTGCGGTTCGATGACCGAGCAGTCGATGGTGAACGAGTTCTGATATTCCGCTTTCGGATCGGCGTGGTAGACGGTGTAGTTCTTCTTGCCGACGGCGGCGCAGTACGCTTCGGCGACTGCGTCGACTGCGAAGATGCCGTTCTTCGCCCCGGCTTCGATCGACATGTTCGCCATCGTGAATCGGCCGCTGATGGGCAGCTCGCGGAGGACGGGGCCGGTGAACTCGAGCGCGCAGTACGTGGCACCGTCGACGCCGACGATGCCGAGCGTACGAAGGATGAGGTCTTTCGCGGAGACGTAAGGCCGGAGTTTGCCCTCGTAGACGAGCTTGATGCTCGGGGGAACGCGGACCCACATCTCGCCGGTCGCGAAGGCAGCCGCGATGTCGGTCGAGCCGACGCCGGTCGCGAACGCGCCGAGTCCTCCGTACGTCGTCGTGTGGCTATCGCCGCCGATAATCGTCTCGCCAGGGCCGACCATGCCGCTCTCGGGGAGCACGACGTGCTCGATGCCGCCGCGCCCTACCTCGAAGTAGTGCGTGATGTTCTGCTCGGTCGCGAAGTCGCGCATCATCTTCGAGAGCGAGGCGGTCGCGATGTCCTTGTTCGGCGTGAAGTGGCTTGGGACGAGCGCGATCTTGTCGCGGTCCCAGACCTTGGTCGCGCCTTTGATCTTGCGGAACTCGGTGATCGCAACAGCTGCCGAGAGCTCGTTCGCCATGACGAGGTCGAGCTCGATCGAGATGATGTCGCCCGGAGCGACCTGCGCCTTGCCCGAGTGGGCGGCGAGGATCTTCTCGGTCATGGTCATGGGGCGCGCCATGGGGTTCCTCCGGCTGATTGCTTGGACGGCCGACCGCACCGGACGACGCGGGTTGCGTCCGAATGGCGGTGCGTGCGGGTGGACTAAGGCGTATGTTTCTGCCCTTCGCCGTGCCGCGCCTCCGGGTGGAATTACCTCGCGGAAAGCACTAGTGGACCGCTATCCAACCCGTGCTGACGAGTCCGGTGTTCTGACCATTGATGACGCGAAGGGGCAAATAGCCGCGCGTGCTCGCCACGTCATCCCGGTAAACGAGCACCGCACTCGACTGTCCGCCGGTGAGACACGGAAATATCACGTCGCCGGCAACGTCAACTGGCCCTCCGTTGAGCGCAAATGGCTGTTGGCCTAGCGGATTGATGACCCGAATAGGCGCCACATCGCCATTCGCTATTGAGGAGAATTCGCGAACCGTTCCTTCCGGGATAATGCTGACGTTGGACACCCAGAGCGTTCCCGGACCGAGCGAGACACCGACTGGTTCGTTCAGCCCGGTGACCGGGCCGGCTATTACCTGTTTCGGCGCGACATTGCCCGACTGACTCGGGCCGAAGCGCATCACTTTCGCTGCGCCTAGATCGGCGACCCACACGTCGCCTCTATCGCTTATGGCGATGCCTGAAGGCTTGACGAGTCCGGTCGCCGGGCCTTCGATCGTGCGGATCGGTGCCGCATCGCCGCTTGCGCCGGGCGCGAACTCCTCGATCGCAGTCAGATTGAGATTGGCCACCCACAAGTCGCCGTTCTTGTCCACCGCCGTCGCTACCGACCATACGCCGCCGTATGACGACGCCGTGAGCGTGCGCGCTGGAGGCGTGTCGCCGTTCGCACCGGGCGCGTACACGACGATGGCATTTGGAGACGCGCCGACCGCGCTCGTCGCCGCATACAAGTAGCCGTTGGAATCGACCGACAAGCCGGCGACACCGAATAGCAACCCCGTATCGGGCCCGCTGATCGTGGCCACGGGCGAAACGTCGCCGTCGGCATCGAAACGATATTCCGTTATGGATGCAGTCGCCGGAAAGCCGTTGGCGGCATAAATGAGTTGCGGGTTCGCCATTTGGGCGTTTGACGCACCGCGCGCGGTGGAGCTTCCGATCACACCGATGACCGCGGCCACCGACAACGATAAGAGCACACGGATTGCACGCATACGGTGGACTTATCTCAGCGGGTCGAGGCGCCCTCTGGCTCGGCGGTCACTTTCGCCATACGACGATAGACCGCGGCGGTCGAGATGAATCTCGACCGCTCCCCGGTTCCTGTCGCGAGTCGGTTAGTGGCCGAAGCTCGTCGTGATGTCGAAGTAGAAGTCGCGTGAGAGCTTCGAGTTCGTGCACGTCGCGTGGAGCTGATCGTAGTATCGGCTGCCCTGCGAGATGAGACTTTGGCCGGTGACCTGCCACGTGCCCGAGACGCCGCATTCGAGTCCGCGGATGTACACGTACTCAGCGTTCACGGCGTCTGCATCGGTCTTCGCGGTGACGACGAGCGCCTTCGCAATGCTGGTGCCGTCGTGCGCCGCGTCCACGACCACCTGCGCCGGAGGCGGAGTCGGCGGCAACGGCCTAGACTCCTCGATCGCGCTCACCTGACCGTTGTCGATCGTATAGAACCATCTCACGCCGTCGGACTCGCCGTACGCAACGCTCGAGCCGCTATCGTAGGTGGCGATCGGAGCGCCGCGCGCGGTCTGAAGCGCAGCCGCCGACATGCCGAGCGCGCCGCCGAACGGATCGGCGAGCGACGATTGCTTCGCCGGCTTCATGCGAGCCGCGATGTTGACGAGCTGGTCCTGATCGAAGAGCAGCTCGAGCCCGACGTTGTGGCGGTCGAAGTCGTAGCGCCACAGATCGCCGGCCGAAGTCGGCACGATCTCGAGCGGCTTGCCGAGTGTCGCCCGAACGTTGAGCGTCGACTCACCGAGGGCGAGGCCGAGCCAGAGCGGCATCCCGGCTGGCGAAGCGGGGGGAGCGGGGCTTGCCGCGTCCGTCGCGCTAAGGTGTGCCGAATTCCGCTCGGCATACCACATCATTGTCATCGAGGCCGGGTTCCAGATCGGCCCCAGCGCGAGCATCATGCAGACGACCAATGCGGAAGTCATCGCGCACTCCCTCTGCTCTAATGTATCGGCAGTTCTGTCCGGAGGGGAGCGATCAGCCTTCTGCTTTGCCGGGGGCCGGCACCGCTGCGGGCGCCGGGGCTGTGAGCTTGGTCCGTCCCAACGCGACGACGACCGCAGCGTACAAGATGCCGAGCCCGATCGTGACGGCGGCGATGATCTGATCGAGTCCGGATTGGTGACGGAAGTTGAGGTCGAGCAGTGCGGCGATCGCGAGCGTGCCGATCGCCGGCAGGACGACGCGCGTCATGTCGGTGAGCGGAGTCCCTTTTCGGACGAAGTGCACCACGCACGAAGCGCCAGTCAGGATGAACGTGAGGTTCAGCAATACCGCCGTCGCGTTGACGACCTCGTTGAGTGCGGCGTTCGCCGAGGGCAGCAGTCCGGTGAGGATGGTGATGACGAACACGCCCGCATTGACGACGGCGATCGCGACGTACGGCGTGCCGAAGATCGGATGCACCGCGGTGAGCGAGCTGGGGAATAGCCGGTCTCGCGCCATCGAGAACATGCCGCGCGAGATGCCGAGCTGCGTCGTCCACAGCGTCGCCGCCGTCGAGACGAGGACCGTCGCGATCATCGCGGTGGAGAACCAGCCGCCGCCGAGCCGTGCGGCGATGTACGCAAGGCTGTCGTCCGAGTTCGACGCTAGGCCTGCGAGCGGAGCGATCTTCATGAAGGCGATCATACAAACGAGGATGAGGACGACGGTGAGGACGAGTCCGATGAGGCCGCCGAGACCGGGAATGCGAGAGCCGCCCTGATTCTCTTCGGACGAATACGATGAGACCTCCCAACCGTCCGTCACCCAAACCGCGAGAACCATCGCGGCGAGGAAGCCGTCGAAACCGCCGGATCCGAACGTGAGGATGTGGAGGTTCGAGGCGGGCGCGATCGCCGCCGCGGGCGGATGGAAGAACGCGAGCGCCGCGAAGCCGAGCAGCACCGCGCACTCGAATAAAAGGAAGAGTCCGGAGACGCGAGCGGTCGGGCGGATGCCGCCGATGAGCAGCAAGCTCGCGATGATGACCCAGACGCTGCCGGTTATCGCCACGACGAGCGCGCTGCTCGACCACGTGCTCGGCACGAGATGGAAGTGCGCCGCGAGATCGAGCGTGTAGATGCCTGCCGGCACGACCGCGGCGACGGCTGCGAAGAAATAGGAAAGCACGACGATCCACGCGCCGAAGGCGCCGATGCCCGGACCGAACGCGAGCCTCGACCACGCGTAGGTCGAACCTGCGTCTGGATGCTCCTCGCAAAGCCGGTGAAACGCGATGGCGATAAAGATGATCGGCACCGTCAAAGCGACGAGCGCCATCGGAGCGCCCGTGCCTGCGGCCGCGACCATCAGACCGAACGTCACCGCGATCGAGTACGCCGGAGCCATGCTTGCGGAAGAGAGAATCGACAGATCCGCAAGGCCTAGGACTCGCGCGAGCGAGCGCCGTTGCGTAGCCACGGCACTTCAATTCCGCCCCCTCGCCCTAGCCCCTGCTCGGGCGCCGGGTGCGACATTTGCGCTGTTGCGAGTGCGGAACCTTAAGAGCGCGCCGTCATCGAACTGCGGCTAAAGCTGCGTCGGCATCGACGCGACCGTACCCTTGGCGCGGATCGTTTACGTTCGTCGCAGTCGATGTGATCATCGTCGCGATTTGCGACGGCGTCAGGTTCGGATCCGCCGATAGCATTAGCGCTGCGACTCCGGCGACATGCGGCGATGCCATCGAGGTGCCCGCGATGAGCACCGTCTGACCGCCTCCCCCGAACGCCGTCGTCGAGTACAAGTTGAGTATCCACTGGAGGTAGTCGATGCAGCTCGACACCGGGCATTGGACTTGCTGCGTGCTCGGATCGCCTCCGGGTGCGACGACGAAGTGCCTCGATCTGTCGGTGGTATAGTTGGAATAGCTGGCGACATATTCATATGCGGTGGCGAAGTCGCGCGCCGAGGAGCCGTCGCACAGCGCCGACGCTCCGACGGCGATGACGCCGGTGTCGGCGGCCGGGAAGTCGAGCGCCGGCTGCCCGACACCGCGCGCGTTGCCGTTGCCCGCTGCTGCGACGACGGTCACGCCGGCGGCGATCGCCCGCGCAACGGCGGGTTCCTCATACGTCGGGTCCGCGCTGGCGGAGCCGAGGCTGAGGTTGATCACCTTTGCGCCGTTGCTCACCGCCCAATCGATGGCAGCGGCGACATCGCGCGTCGACGCCGGCGGATTCGGGTGCTGCGGCGAGGGCGTAGGGAAGACGCGCGCTTCCATGAGGCTGATCCCGCCGGCGACGCCTGCGGTCGCGAGCCCGTCGTTCGTGTCCGCGGCGGCGATGCCGGTCGTGTCCGTGCCGTGACCGTTGCCATCTTGGATGCTCGCGCCCGTGTCGACCGAACCGTCACCGCGATCGTAGACGACCGATGCGATGACGCGGCCGCCTTGCAGATCGCGATTGTTCGCGTCGTAGCCGGTGTCGATGATCGCGACGCGAACCGCGTTCGACCCGAACGCCGTCGCGCGTGCCCACGCGCTCGGCAGCGACATCACGTACATATCCCACTGGATCGGCGGATTCGAGATCGCCGGATCTTTGACGTCGTACGGCAGTACACCGAAGTCCGGGTCGTTGGGGATCACGTCGAGCGGATAGCGCAGCGCGATCGGAGCAGCGTTGATGACGCCCGGCAGCGAGCGCAACGTCTGCGCTGCGGTTCGGGGATCGAGCGACGGAGAGATCGCGATCGTCGCGGCATCGTGTCGATCGATCGGTTGCAGGGCGCTTCCGCCGATCGACGAGGCCGCGCGCTGGAGCAACTGTGGATCGGCCGATGCGAAACGCACGCCCACTTCGCCGATGACGATGTCCGTTGACGGTTCGATCGCCGGCGTCCGGATGCGCGCGCCGGCGAGCATCGCCGAGTTCGGAGATCCCGGCACGAGCGCGCTCTGCACGCAGCGTGTCGCATGCACGGGTGGAATCGCGGGCTCGAGCGTTGAGGATCCGCCGCCCCCGCATGCTGCGAGCGCGAGCGCGGCGGCGCACGCCGAGATGGCGGCGGCCGGCTGACGTGCTAGCGCGAGATTGGCGAGCGACATCGCCCGAAACTATTCGGCACGTGCAAGCGCAGGTGCTCCCGAAAACGCTCGGTTGGCCGCCCGCGAAACGCGGGTCAGCGAGCGGCTTTCCAAGCCATGGAGAGTGCGGCGACCGTCGCGCGACGCTGGATGACACCACGCGTACCCGGCAGGGTCAAGCGTCTTACCGTCGTCTTGTCGCCGGGTCTGGCAAGCGCGACGAAGACGAGGCCGACCGGCTTGTCTGGGGTGCCGCCGCCCGGGCCAGCTATGCCTGTCGTCGAGACCGCGATCGTCGAGTGCAGATGTTCGCGGGCGCCGACCGCCATCGCTTTTGCGACTTCCTCGCTCACCGCACCGTGCTTGGCGATAAGCGCGCGATCGACACCGAGGAGCCCCGACTTCGCGTCGTCAGCATACGCGATGACGCCGCCTTTGAAATAGTCGGAAGCACCAGGGATCGAGGCGATCGCCGCCGCGACGAGACCGGCCGTGCACGACTCGGCGACGGCGATCGACCAGCCGCGCGCGCGGAGCGCTTCGCCAAGGCTGTGTTCGAACGAACCGCCGTCGGTGGCGTATATCGAGTCGCCGAGCCGCTCGCGCAGCTTGGCCTCGAGCGATGCTATCAGCGACGACGCCGCTTGCGCGTCTTGCGCTTTCGCGGTGATCTTGACATCGACGAAGCCGGGGCGCGCCAGCACCGCGATGCTCGGGTTGCGGCTTTCGCGGAAGAGGTCGGCGATACGCTCGTCGAGATCGGACTCGCCGATGCCGAGCGTGTGGAGGACGCGAGTCACGATGACCGCTTTGATCTCGAAGCGCTTGACGATCCACGGTATCGCGAGCTCGTGGAGCATCGGATCGAGTTCGGCGGGCGGCCCCGGCAGCGCGATCGCGACGCGCCGGCCGTCGTCGACGACGAAGCCCGGCGCGCTGCCGTGCGGATTGCCGAGCACGATCGCTCCCTCGGGGACCATCGCCTGCCGCCGGTTGTTCGGCGCCATCGTCCAGCCGGCTTGAGCGAAGCGCTGCTCGATGTAGGCGAGGCTCGGTTCGTGGAGCACGAGCCGGCGTCCGAACGCTGCCGCGATGGCTTCGCGCGTGAGGTCGTCAACCGTCGGTCCGAGACCGCCCGCGCAGATGGCGATGTCTGAGCGGCCGAGCGCGTCGCGGACCGCTGCGGCGATGCGCTGCTCGTTGTCGCCGACCGACGTCTCGCGATGGACGTCGACGCCGGATGCTGCGAGGGCCCGAGCTATGGTGGACGTATTCGTGTCGACGAGCTGGCCGAGCAGCAGCTCCGTGCCGATGGTGATGATCTCGGCTGAGGGCATCGCTACTTAGGCTCGAGCAATTCGACAGGGATGCCGTTGGGATCTTCGACGAAGGCAATCCAGCGCGTGCCGCCCGGCGATTTCTTCGGACCTTTGACGACTTTGACGCCTTGGGACTTGAGCTTTTCGCACAGCGCCGGCAGGTCGCCGTCGATCTCGAGCGCGAGGTGCTCGTAGCGGTTACCGATGTCGTACGGTGCGTGGTCTTCGAGGTCGAAGACGAGTTCGATGTACGCGTTCCAATCGCGGCCGACGAACGCCATGTCGGCATTGCCTTCGTAGTGCTGCTTGTCGAGCAATTTCAGACCGAGCTTGTTCGTGTAGAAGTCGATCGACTCGTCCATGTCGTTGACGAAGATCGAGGTGTGCAGGTAACGGGGCACGACGAGCCTCCTACTTCTTCTTCTTCTTGGCGGTTTTTCTCGGCTTGGCGAGGACGGAGAGTTCCCAGCGGTAACCGTCGGGGTCGTGGAACCACAGGCCCATGTTCTTCGAGCCAGGTGCCTCCGGACCGATCTCGTCGCCGGGATCCTCGATGACCACTTTGTTCCGCTTCAGCTGCTTGAGCGCTGCGCGCAACGCAGCCATGCTGGAGAGGTGGAACGAGATGTGGTCGATCGCCTCGGGCCGCGGCGTGCCCTTGATGAGGACGATGCCGATGTCATTGGTGCCGACGACCGCACCGTTCGGGAACTCGAATTCTTTCTTGACATTGAGGTTCTTCATCCACCATGCGGCGGCGCGTTTTGGGTCGCGGACCGCGATGCAGAAGTGGCCGATCGTGCCAAGGCGTATGGGCATTGAGTCGCTCCTTTCGGGAGGGGACGATTGGACTTCGCGCGCGATTTCGCCTTGGCGTGAAGCGGGCCGCGGGTCAGTAGTCGACGGGACGCAGGTAGAACTCGTTGATCGCGGTGTTCGAGATCATCGCCGTCGTCGCGAGATGACGCTTCCAGTGCGTCGCGTCGACGCGCCGTTTCACGAGGAGCACATCCTTCTTGGCGAAGCCGCTCGCGATGATGTCGTCGACGTCGTGCCCGGAGAGCAGGCGGCTCAGGATACGGTCGGCCTGCGCGTACGTGATGCCGAGGTCGTCTTCGTCGGTTTGACCGCGGATGAGGTCCGCGGTCGCGGGCTTCTCGATGATCGCGCGCGGCACACCGAGATGTCGCGCGAGCGCCCACACTTGCGTCTTGAAGAGGTCGCCGATCGGATTGATCGGCGGCGAATCGTCGCCGTGCCAGGTGAAGTAGCCGAACATCCGCTCCGATTTGTTGCCGGTCCCGATAGGGAGGCCGCCGATCTTCGCCGATTGGTCGAAGAGGGCGATCATCCGGACGCGCGCCATGACGTTGCCGCGGCGCTGCGCGCCGGCGTCCGGTTCTTGCGCCAGGTAACCGTCGACGGCGGCCGTGATGTCGACGACGCGGTCGCGGATGCCCGTCTTTTCGATGACGAGCCGGCCGTGCTTCGCGCTCGTCGGGCTCGATGTCGCGTACGGCATGCGGACACCGAGCACGTTCTCGGGCCCGAGGGCGCGGGCGCATAGAAATGCGACGACGGCGGAGTCGACGCCACCGGAGATGCCGACGACCGCTTTCCTGATATCGCGCGCGACGACGAGTTCGTCGCGGAGAAAGCGGACGAGCCAGCGTTCGACGAGCGCCGGATCGATGCGCAGTTCGTCGTCAGCGGTTTGGGTCGGACGGACGATGCGGAAGGCGGTCTTCATGTGCGACGGGAGGGCTTGGAGCGTTGACGCGGCCGCGGCCGAAGCGCGGCCTCGTCATCGAGCATCGCAGTGAGCTCCGCAAGATTCGCTTCGAGGTCGCCGAGCATGGGAAGCGCGGCACGAGCCGCGGTGAGGTCGACCGGATCGACGTCGACCCGGAGGATCGCCGGTGAGTCGAAGGGCGCTTCAGCTCGCAGATCGCCGAACGGTCCGATGAGGCGCGACGATCCGGTGAAGCCTTTGCCGCCTTCGAAACCGAGCAGGCCGGAATACGCGATGAATATGCCGTGCTCGGCGGCTGCGACCCGCGTGATGTCGCGCCAGAGGCGGACATTGGCGGGCTCGGCATCTTCGAGGCCTCGGCCGGGCGACGCGCTCGGGATATAGAGGATCTGCGCGCCGCGCAAAGCGGCGATGGTCGTCGACAGCGAGTGGCACGCGTCTTCGCAGATGAGGATGGCGGCGCGCCCGTGCGGCGTGTCAAACGCTTCGATCGTGCGTCCGCGCGACACGAAGCGCTCTTCATCGAAGACGCCGTACGTCGCGAGGAAAAGTTTTCGGTGGACGTGACGGATCGCACCGTTGCGCCCGAGCGTCGCGTAAAGAGCGCTATTGTAGAGTTTGCCGCCGTCGGCTTCGTAGAATCCGGCTACGATGTCGAACGACGGATGCGAAGCGCCGAGCGCTTTGGCAGCGGTCGCACGGAGACGTTTGAAAAGGTCGTCGGACGTCAGCGCGACTTCGCGGACCGCGCCCTCGACGAAGTAACCGGACAGACACGCTTCGGGGAAGACGATGACATCGGGGAACGGCGCCCGGTCGCGCTTCAACGCGGCAAGCGCATCGCCGATCGCTGCAAGATTCGCGTCGACGTCGCCCTTCACCGGAGCGAATTGGACAAGTGCGAGGCCGATCGGCCTGCCGCCCTTGGGCGAGCGAGCGCCGTTCGGCTTCGGTCGGGGCACGATTCCGAGCGGTTTGATCTCCCGCTGCGCGCGCCGTTTCATCGCTTGGTCGTTCTTCGACGGCGATGGTATCTCCGGTGCCCGCGTACTGGCGTTCCGATTGACACCGGTGCGACGAACGTGGCAGACTGCCCCCATGGATATAGCGGACGCGGTGTTCGAGGTACAGCGGTCGGCGCAGCGCGCACACTTCGACCATGGCTGGCTCGACACGTATCATTCGTTCAGCTTCGCTGATTATCATGACTCGCAGAACGTCCATTGGGGCGTGTTGCGCGTGTTCAACGACGATCGAGTGGCGCCGGGCGGCGCCTTCGGTTTGCACCCGCATCGCGACATGGAGATCGTGACGTACGTCTTGTCGGGCAGGCTCGTGCACGAGGATAGCATGGGCAATCGCGGCGTCGTAGGGCCGGGCGGCGTTCAGTACATGAGCGCAGGCACCGGTGTGCGGCATTCGGAGGCGAACGACTCCGATACGGAACCGCTGCATTTCGTGCAGATGTGGGTGTTGCCGGCGCATCGCGGCGCGACGCCGCAATACGGTCAAAAGGCGTTTTCGCTCGAAGAGCGGTTGGGCAGTTGGTTGCCGGTCGCTTCGGGCGTGCATGGTCTGTATGCCCCGATTTCGATCGGCCAATCGGCCGCTTTCTTCGTGCTCCGCCTCGAAGGCAATTCTACCGCGCACTCTTTTGCCTCCGGCCGGCTCGGGTTCTTGTTCGTCGCGGATGGCGACGTGAAAGCGAACGGCGTTTCGCTTTCTGGAGGCGATGCCGTCCGTTTTTCGGGCGTCGATCGGCTCGATGTCAGCGGCACGGGTGACCTGCTTCTCTGGGACCTCGCGCCCGCAGATTAAGAGCTATCCACAACGTGGATAAGCGGGGGATAGAACCTGCGGGAATTCGCGCAAATGCCCGTCATATAAGGCATTCCCGTTGAACAAACGGGTGTTCGAAAAAACTCTTGCGGCGGCAACATAACCGCTATATAATGTGGTCTACAAGGTCCGCCACCACTACGGATGGGGGCGAACCGCCGTTCGTAGAACACGCGTGTGATTCCGTTCGGCCACCCGAGCCTCTTAGGGCCTCGGGTCTTACGTCGCCCTCAAGAAAGGTACGCACGATTCGATGAAGATCCAGCGCCGCTTCACCCAAACCGGCCTCGACCCGCTCGACGGTATGGAATGGGAGAAACGCGAGTCGGTCATTCGCGAGCCGGACGGCAAGGTCGTCTTCGAGATGCGCGACATCGAGGTGCCCGCGAGCTGGTCGCAAGTCGCGACCGATATTCTCGCCCAGAAGTATTTCCGCAAGGCCGGCGTGCCGCAGCCGGACGGATCGCTCGGACGCGAGACCTCGTTGCGCCAAGTCGTTCGCCGTCTTGCCGGATGCTGGACCGATTGGGGCCGGCGCTACAACTATTTCGACACGGCTGACGACGCGGCCGCGTTCGACGCCGAGATGTCGTACATGCTCGCGAACCAGATGGCGGCTCCGAACTCGCCGCAATGGTTCAACACCGGTCTTGCGTATGCGTACGGGATCAACGGTCCTGCGCAAGGTCACTACTACGTCGATCCGGATTCGCACGAGCTCGTGCAGTCGAAGGATGCGTACACGCATCCGCAACCGCATGCGTGCTTTATCCAGTCCGTCGACGACGATCTCGTCAACGGCAACGGGATCATGGACCTATGGGTTCGCGAAGCGCGGCTGTTTAAATACGGAAGTGGATGCATTTCGGAACGAGCGTTCGTTCCCATCGTCGGACGCGGACTTGTGCGCATCGGCGACCTTTTTAAGGAAGTATCGAAGCAACGTCCTGTCGTCAATTTCGACGGCAAGGGCAAGTATGTCGCAGTCGGTGATCTTCATTTGAAGACCCTGTCGCTCGACCGCGAAACCGGGAAGATCGTAGAAGATCCAATCGACTTCGTCTGGTCGTACGATGTTGCAAAAGACGACAAAGTCACGGTTCGCTTCGATACGGGCGCCAACGCGACCGTATCTGCGTGGCATCCGTTCATGGTTTGGAATGGATCGGATATCGTCGAGCGCAGAGCGGACCAGTTGACGAGTGGCGATGCGGTAATCGGCCCGAACTCGACTGCAAAAGACGCGATGGATGATGCGACCGCGACGCGCGTCTTGACGTTCACGGCACCGTGGTTCCGCCGTTCGAAGCTTCATGCAGTAACGGCTGATGCCGATATCGCTTGGCTGGTCGGGTACTTCCTTGGCGACGGCAACCTCGGGTATCGCAAGCAAACGATCGAGCGCGGAGTACGACATTACGAATACCGCTCGTTGCGCGTTCGGTTCTTCGACGAGGACCGTGAGCCGCTCGAAAAGGTCGCTAACATCCTTCGCAAGCGGTTTGGTGCCGCCTCGTCCATCGCCCGCGATTCCGAGAGTAAGTGCTTAGCACTTACGTGCACGAAGGCGGCTGTCTGCGCTTTCTTCAAGGAGTTCGTGCACGCGCCAGGTTCGAAGGGCGCTTCGTTGCGGATTCCCGATTTCGTCCGTCAAGGCACCACCGCGATCCAATATGCCTTCTTGGCTGGCTTGATCGACTCGGACGGAACAGCTGCAAACTCGCGCGCGACCTTTACGTCCGAGACGAAGGCGTTCGTCGAAGAGGTGGCGGCGATGGCTTCGCTGCTGGCTATGGGCGGCGGGGTTGTTGCCAACCGAACGGTTTGGACGACGACGATTGTCCGACGCTCTGCCCCCCGTGCCCGAGCCGCATTGATAGCGCAGCATTTAGCCACGCCGAAGCATGCAATCGCGCTGAGCGAGACCGACAAGCCTCGGCGGCGCAGCCACTGCCTGCCGCTAAACGACGAACTCGGACGACAAGTCTTTGCCCGTCGAGATCGCTATGGGCTGCATGGTCTCGTCGGAGATCACAGCTTTCACATCGGTCGCCTGACGTACGAGGGCGTCGTGAACCCGGCGAAACTCCAGGTAGCGCTAGGGGAGCGAACTATCGCCGCCGATGAAACCGGCCTCGCGCGACTCGACAGAATAGCGGACGGCATCGCGTTCGTGACGGACGTGACGCCGTGCACCGAAGATGTCCCCTTTAACGACCTGACGACGCGCCAAACCAACACGTACCTGGCGGGCGAAAACGGGCTCGTCATGATCCACAATACCGGTACCAACTTCTCCAATCTCCGTGGGGAAGGCGAGAAGCTCTCCG
The DNA here is from genome assembly GCA_035710745.1 of Candidatus Eremiobacteraceae bacterium. Lineage (NCBI taxonomy): Bacteria > Bacillati > Vulcanimicrobiota > Vulcanimicrobiia > Candidatus Eremiobacterales > Candidatus Eremiobacteraceae > Candidatus Eremiobacteraceae bacterium. The sequence goes on from DASTCX010000035.1 coordinate 74,344, forward strand.
GCGGCGGCACGTCGAGCGGACTGATGTCGTTCCTCCGCGTTGGCGACCGAGCCGCAGGCGCGATCAAGAGCGGCGGCACGACCAGACGTGCCGCAAAAATGGTTATTCTCGACATGGACCATCCGGATATCGAGAAGTTCATCAACTGGAAGGTTCAAGAAGAGAAAAAGGTCGCCGCACTGATGGCGGCCGGTTATGACGGCTCGTACGAAGGCGAAGCCTACCAGACGGTTTCGGGCCAGAACTCAAATAATTCCGTTCGTGTCAGCGATGCCTTCATCGATGCCGTCCGCAAAGACGGTCCGTGGAATTTGCTCTGGCGCAAGACCCCGGGTGTCGCCAAGACGTTGCGCGCTCGTGATCTATGGGATCAAATCGGGCGTGCGGCCTGGGCATGCGCTGATCCAGGCGTTCAATACGACGACGTAATCAATTCGTGGCATACGTGTCCGGCTGGCGGGCGTATCCGCGCAAGTAATCCGTGCGTAACGGGCGACACACTCGTTGCCACCGATGCGGGTCCTCGAAGCGTCAGCTCGCTTGTTGGAACTCGTTTCCATGCGCTTGTGGACGGCGTCGTTTATCCATCAACAAATGCCGGCTTCTTCTTCACTGGGATCAAACCCGTATTCGAAGTCGTGCTCGACACCGGACATACCGTGAAGGCGACGGGGAATCATGAGTTCTTCGCCCTAGACGACGATCGCAATGGCTGGACGCAGGTTGCAAACCTCCGCGTAGGCATGATGGTTCGTCTACACACACACGCTGAAGTGTTGGCAGGATCAACAAGGCAGCTACGAGGGAACGGTTCCGACAAGCGGAGCGGACGGATCGTTTCCATTGAGTCAGTTGGCGAGGCGCCGGTCTACGATTGCACGATTCCGGGTCCGCACGCGTTTGACGCCAACGGCTTCTACGCGCACAACTGCTCAGAATACATGTTCCTAGATGACACTGCCTGTAACTTAGCCAGCATCAACCTCATGCGATTCTACGATGCGACGAAGAATCAGTTCGACATCGACGGCTATCGCCACGCGATCAGACTCTGGACGATCGTGCTCGAGATATCCGTGCTCATGGCGCAGTTCCCGAGCCCGGAGATCGCCCGCAAGTCGTATCAATATCGCACGCTCGGCTTAGGCTACGCGAACCTCGGCACGCTGCTCATGGTATGGGGCATCCCGTACGATTCACCGCGAGCACTCGCCATCACGGGTGCTTTGAGTGCGATTCTCACAGGCGAATCATACGCGACGTCGGCAGAGATGGCATCGCAAGTGGGATCGTTCCCGAAGTACGAAGAGAACGCCGAGAACATGTTGCGCGTCATGCGCAACCACCGGCGCGCCGCATACAACGCGCCCGCGGCCGAGTATGAAGAGATGTCCGTCATCCCGATGGGCATCGACCCATCGCTATGCCCGCCGTATCTACTCGCCGCGGCGCATGACGCATGGGACCGCGCTGTCGAACTCGGTGAGAAACACGGCTATCGCAACGCACAGGCGACATGCATCGCACCCACCGGCACGATCGGCCTCCAGATGGACTGCGACACGACCGGCATCGAACCCGACTTCGCGCTCGTCAAGTTCAAGAAGCTTTCGGGCGGCGGATACTTCAAGATCATCAACCAGTCGATTCCGGCGGCGCTGCGCAACTTCGGCTACGCGCAGGCTCAGATCGACGATATCGTCCGCTACGCGAAGGGCAGCGGATCGCTCTACGGCGCGCCGTACATCAACCATGAGACCTTGCGCGCACGCGGACTCAACGACGAAGATCTCGCGAAGCTCGAGAAGGCCTTGCCGACCGTCTTCGAGCTTGGCTTCGCGTTCAACCAATGGACGCTCGGCGAAGCGACGCTCGCGCGGCTCGGGTTAACTCCCGAGCAATACACGGCTTCCGGCTTCGACCTCGTCCGCGAGCTCGGTTTCTCGCGCGACGAGATCGACGCCGCGAACGACTACATCTGCGGCACGATGACGATCGAGGGTGCGCCGCATCTCAAGGAAGAGCACTACCCAGCCTTCGACTGCGCGAACAAGTGCGGCAAGAAGGGCAAGCGCTTCATCCACCACATGGGCCACGTGCGCATGATGGCGGCCGCGCAGCCGTTCATAAGCGGGGCGATCTCCAAGACGGTCAACGTTCCCAACGAAGCGACTGTCGGCGATATCGAAGAGGCCTACATGCGCTCCTGGGAGCTCGGCGTCAAAGCGATCGCGTTGTATCGCGACGGCTCGAAACTCTCGCAGCCGCTCTCGAACAAAGGCACCGACAAGACGAGCGACAAGGCGGCCGACGATCGCCAGCTCGCGCTAAGCCCGGAGCTCGAGGAGCAGCTCGCGGCCGCTCGCAAAGCGCGCGCCGAAGAGCTCGGTCCCGACGAGATCCTCGCCGCCGCCAAGCGCATCCTCGCGAACGCGACGAACACGGACTTCAAGCGCAAAGTCGCTCAAGCGCTCGAGCGCAACCGGCTGCCGGCCAAACGTCGCGGCTGGACGCAAAAAGCGAAGATCGCGGGCCACACGGTCTTCTTGCGCACCGGCGAATATGCGGATGGTACGCTCGGCGAGATCTTCGTCGATCTCCACAAAGAAGGGGCGTCGTTCCGCAGTCTTATGAACTGCTTTGCGATAGCCGTATCGATCGGTCTCCAGTACGGCGTGCCGCTCGAGGAGTTCGTCGAGAAGTTCACCTTCACACGCTTCGAGCCGAACGGCTTCGTCGACCACCCCAACGTCAAGTACTGCACGAGCGTCATCGACTACATCTTCCGCGTCCTCGGCATGGAGTATCTCGGTCGCACCGATTTCGTCCAGGTCAAACCGGAAGACCGCGACGTAGACGACCCGCACCACGACGACCACGCGATCGCGGAATTCGACGCGCTCGTCTCGGCCCAGCAGGCCGCCGACGAGCCGAAACCGGCTCCGATGAAGCGCGCGCTGCCCGCCGACGCGGAAGCGTCACGCTCGCAGATCGCGGCCGCGAAGAACATCGATCCCGGGCTCGCACAGCAGCTGAACGCGTTGCGTTCGCAGCAGGCGCAGCTCGCGTCGATGATGGGTGACGCACCGCTCTGCGACACGTGCGGCTCGCTCACGAGGCGCAACGGCGCGTGCTACGTCTGCGATTCGTGCGGTCGAAGCATGGGCTGCTCGTAAGAGCACTCTCCAACCGTACCAGAAGCATGCCGAAGACGGCGTACAAACGCGCCGTCTTCATTCTTGATATCGAAGATAATTTCGAGGCCGCCAGAGAACACGACCACTCACATGATAAAAGTGCCCGCGGATCTTCGCAAAGCCCTCGCAGCCGCGCCGGCATCCAAGGCGCTATGGGGCGATCTGACGCCCATCGCGCGTATGGACTTCGTCAGTTGGATCGAGGCCGCCAAACAACCTGAGACGCGGAGACGCCGGATCGAGCGGGCTTGCGACATGCTCGAAAAGGGCAAGCGGCGTCCCTGCTGTTATTCGATCGTGCCGTTGGATTTCCACAACGCTCTCGCCGCTGCACCCACGGCGAAGGCCGCGTGGGGCGGCCTCACGTCGACCGCGCGCAGAGACCTTCTTCGTTCGATCGAGGCCGGCAAGCAACCGGATAAACGCAAGAGCCGGATCGAGAAGGTCTGCCTACAGCTCGCGACGCGAAAGCGACGACCCTAAGGCTCCCGTCTTCAATGGCCGAGATGCCAGCCGTGCCTATCGCAAGAATAGGGCCGTAGCCGGACGCTCGTGTTCGGGATCGCCTTCTCCGCATCGCGCCGCGACCTGAACGACGACTTCGGCGCGCCGTTCTGCTTAAAGCACGACCGAGGGCCGCCCGATTTACGGCGCGGGCGTTCGCCTTTCAATGCCACACCACGGACCCCACGGACCCTTCGGCCGCTTACGAGCAGCCGTTGTTCGTGAGCAGCACCCAGCCGTCATCTTGACCGACATGGAGCGGATCCGTCACGCGCCGGCCCTCGATGTCTGTGTACGACGACGCTGCGTGCGGCAGCGTCACCCATTCGTCCGACTTCCCTACGTTGACGATGACGAGCGACCCGGTATTCTTGCGCAGATAGACGCCTTGGTCGGCGTACATGTCGGCGCACGGCGAGCCGACCGCTGAATCGTACTCGGGCCAATAGTGTTCGACGCCGTACGATCCATACTGCGCGGTCATCATCGCGTCTTGATGGTAGCGCCCCATGAGGTACGTCGAGATTGCGAAGTCGCGCTGCGTCGGCGACGGCTCTTGATGCTGCCACAGGTCGGTCACCATGAACGCCTTGCCCTGCGCCTGCACGTATTGCGCCCACCAGATCTTCGTCCTGAAGTCGGCGTCGCCGATCATGTGGTTGCCGAAGCTCGTGAAACCCGCCTCGTCTTGGAAGCCGTCAAGATGCGAGATGAGCTGTTCGTACGCGTGATCGCCCTGCGCCACGCCGCCGAGACCCGCGTTCGCGACGAACGGCATCGGCACGGGCATGCCATGCATGTACCACTGCGCGTACGCCGCCCAATATTGCGCGCCTGCCGCCCAATTGGGGTCTTCCTTCTGGCCGGTGAAGCGCTGCTTCCAAACGCTATGATGGTGCGTCCATACGCCGCACCCGCCCTGACCGTTGTTGATGCTGAGCACGTCGACCGCCAGACTCGAATAGCCGCTCGCCGCCATATACGGACCGATGATCGACATCTGATACGCGACGACTGCCGGGTTCGATATGTCGAGCGGCACGTTCGACGGCAATCCGCCGACATACGCCGGCGTCTTGCGGTCGCACTTGTAGAGCACCCAGTCCGCGTGCGGGCTTTGCTGCCACCACTCCAGATCGTGCCCGAGGTTGCCGAACGCGCCCACATCGGCGTCAGTGTCGAACGCGATGTAATACGTGGCGTTGATGGCCGAGTTGCCGTCGATCCAGTTCGCCGGCTTGTCCGTTCCCCAGGTCAGCACGTAGCGCGGCGCGTGCGCGGTCGCCTGCTGCCTCGAAATGCCGCCATCGAACGGCTGGAAAGCGCCGATCCTCGACCACGTATCGGCGATGATCGGTCCCGGCAGCGGTGATGCGCTGGGCACGCCGGTCGGTGATGGCGACGGACTCGGTGTGGCTGTCGGCGTCGCGGTCGGCGTCGGCGTGGGAGTCGGAGTCGGGTGCGGCGTTGGCGTCGGAGTCGGCCGCGGGGTCGGCGTAGGGTGAGGCGTCGCCGTTGGGCTGGGAGTCGGTGTCGGCGTCGGCCGTGGCGTCGGAGTCGGACGCGGTGTCGGCGTAGGACGCGGCGTCGCGGTCGTGGTCGGCGACGGCGAAGGTTGGGGCGTCGTTGTCGGAGTCGGAGATGGCGAAGCGGTCGGCGTCGGCGACCCGCCGTTGAGCGGGATGAGCACGACGGAACCCGCGCCCTTGCCGCCGCCGCCGCAAGCAGCGACAACGAGCGCGAGCGCCGACAATAATGCCGACGCCGCGATGCGTACCGTCCCCCACCGTATCGCCATCAACCTTCCATCGGCGCCGCCGCCGCTCGCGGACATTGGCGCGCGACACACCTCATGCGGCGCGTCAAAAGGAATGCGCCGCGTCATACGACTTTAGTCTCGCGCACTAAGGTCAGGAAGCGCTGCCGCTCTGACTCGTCATGCGCCCGCTTGCCTTGCCGCCACTAAGCAAGAAACCGACCGGAGCGATCGTCCGGCCGAGTCAGCTTCTTGCTTCTCTTATGTGCGCTCCGTCTGCGACGCCGCGTCAACGAGGCGCCATCCGCATCGCACCATCGATGCGGATGACCTCGCCGTTGAGCATCGCGTTCTCTGCGATGTGTCTCACAAGCGCGGCGTACTCCGCCGGCTTGCCCAATCTCGACGGGAACGGGATCTGCTGCGCGAGCGACTGACGGGCAGGCTCGGGCAGACCGGCAAGCAGGGGCGTGTCGAAGACCCCGGGCGCGATGCTCATCACGCGTATGCCGTTGCGGCTCAGGTCGCGCGCGGCGGGCAGCGTCATCGCAGCGATGCCGCCCTTCGACGATGCGTAGGCGATCTGGCCCATCTGACCGTCGTACGCGGCGACGGAGGCCGTGCACACGATGACTCCGCGCTCGCCGCCTTCGTCGGGATCGTTCTTCGACATCGCTTCCGCGGCGAGCCGCAGCGCATTGAACGTGCCGACGAGATTGACGCGGATGACCCGTTCGAAGCGGTCGAGCGGATGCGCGCCTTCCTTGCCGAGCGTCTTCTCCGCGATCGCGATGCCCGCGCAGTTGATGAGCACGCGCAGCCCGCCGGTCTTGGCCGCCGCCGCGCTCACCGCCGCTCGCACATCGGCCTCGCTCGTCACGTCGGCGTGGACGAACGACGCCTTGGCGCCAAGCCGTCCCACGAGCTGCTGGCCGACCGCGTCGTTGACGTCCGCGACGACCACCGTCGCGCCTGCGTCGCACAACGCCTCGACCGTCGCGGCACCGAGTCCGGACGCACCACCTGTGACGAGCGCGCTCGCTCCGGCAAGTTTCATGACGCCCTCCTGAACGACGAGGCCGCTTGCGCGTGACAATACAATGCCGCGACGCGCTTACCTGCTTGTCACCGGCGACGTCAAGCGGCGAACTGTCGTTCCGTTGGTTAGCAGGCAGCGGGGCAGGGTAGGAAACCTGCATGACCCGATCTCGCTGCGAGAGGTTGCGAATGACCTTTTGGCGTTTTCTCGCGGTAGCTGCGGCCGTCGTCATCGCCGGCTGCTCTTCGAGCGCCGTGCCCGGCGTGTCGACGCAACAAGGCCGCGGCCCGTTGAACGGACCCCAGCACGGCATCATCAAGCACGTCGTCATCATCATCCAAGAGAACCGCACCGTCGACAACCTGTTCAACGGCTTCCCAGGCATCGACACCGCGCAGAGCGGGCTCGACTCGCACGGCAACACGATCCAGCTCGTCAAACGTCCGCTGTTCCAGCGCAACGGAGCCGATCACAACCACACGGCGTTCGAGACCGCGTACGATCACGGCAAGATGGACGGTTTCGACCTGGTGCCGAACAGCCGGCACATCCAGGACTTTTCGTACTCGTATACCGACCCGGCCGACGTCGCTGCGTATTGGCAGATGGCGCAGAAATACGTGATCGGCGATCGCATGTTCCAGTCGAATTCCGGTCCGTCGTTCCCCGCGCACCTCTACCTCATCGCGAGCCAATCGCCGTTCGCCGACGAAAACCCGACCGCGAACACGTGGGGCTGCGACGCGCCGCCGGGAACGACGGTCGACGCGCTCAACTCTTCGGGTCAGGAATACGTCTACGGCTTCCCGTGCTTCGACTTCCAGACGATCGGCGACGAGCTCGACGCCCAAGGCGTCAGCTGGCGCTACTACGCGCCGACCGCCGCCGCTCCATGGTCCATCTACGATGCGATCAAGCACATCCGCTACGGCGCCGACTGGAATACCGACATCGCGTCCTTCGGCAAATATACCCCGGCGCAGGACTTCGCGACCGGCGATATGGCGTCGGTGACCTGGGTCGTGCCGCACGGCTTCGACTCCGATCATCCGAATCGGGTCGGCGACTATGGGCCACAGTGGGTGTCGAGCCTCGTCAACGCGATCGGCGAAGGGCCAGATTGGAATACGACCGCTATCTTCGTCGTCTGGGATGATTGGGGCGGCTGGTACGATCACGCACCGCCGAAACAGCTCGACGTGTATGGTCTCGGGTTACGCGTGCCGGTCATCGTCATATCACCATACGTGCGACAAGGCTACATCTCTCACGTCGACCATGAGTTCGGCAGCATCATGCGCTTCACCGAGGAGACGTTCGACCTTCCGACGCTCGCGGCCGCGGATGCGCGCGCCGACGACCTGCTCGACTGCTTCGACTTCACGCAGCCGCCGCAGCCGTTCAAGCCGATCACCGGCATCGGAGCGCCCCCGCTGTACAACGGCACGTCCATATTGAGCGACATCGCGCCCGACGACGAGTAAAGGTTCGTCCGGCCGAAGAACCCGCCCGAATGGCCCTCGAACGCCAGGCACTCGACGCGCTTCGCGAGCGCGTCGTCGCATGTCGGCGCTGCCCCGAGCTGCGCGCGTACTGCCGCGAGATCGGTCGCGCGGGCAAGCGCGAGTTCGCCGGCGATACGTATTGGTCGAAACCCGTGCCGGGGATCGGACCCGCCTCAGCGCGCCTTCTCATCGTCGGCCTCGCGCCTGCCGCGCACGGCGCGAATAGGACCGGCCGCATGTTCACCGGGGACTCGTCCGGCGCGTGGCTTTCGCGCGCGCTTCATCGGTCCGGCTTCGCTACCGTTCCGCACTCGATCCGCCGCGGCGACGGCTTCGCGCCGATCGACGCCTACATCACCGCCGCTTTGCGCTGCGCGCCGCCGGGCAACAAGCCCACCGCGATCCAGCTCGGGCGCTGCGCGCCTTATCTGCGCTCCGAGATCGAGCTACTGCACCGACTTCGGGTCGTCGTCGGGCTCGGCAAGATCGGTTTCGACAACGTCGTCCGCGCACTCGAATCGTGCGGCTACGTGCATGCGGATGCTCGACCCGTATTCGCGCACGGCGCGACGTCGACCATGAGCGCATCGGACGGCCGAGCGGTGACGCTCATCGCGTCGTATCACCCGAGCCGGCAGAACACGAATACCGGCGTGCTGACCGAGCCGATGCTCGACGCCATATTCCGCGAGGCCCGCGTCGCTCTCGGCCCCGCCCGGCGCTAACGACGAGAACGATTCGCAGCGTGGTCGTTGATCGTCGAAGCTAAGTAGGCGATCCGGCGTTCGCGCGCAGCCGGCGTCCAAGCGCTCGAGTGAGGCGTCATGATGACGTTGTCGAGCGCGTCGAACGCCATATCGCTCGGCTTGACGATGTCCGTCGACTTGTGCGGATAGCGATACCACACGTCGATCGCCGCGCCCGCGATGCGCCGAGTGGACAACGCATCGAACAGCGCGCGTTCGTCGACGACCGGGCCGCGCGCGACGTTGACGAGGACCGCGTGCGGCCGCATGAGCTCGAAGCGGCGGGCGTCGATGAGACCTTGGGTCAGCGGCGAAAGCGCGCACGCGACGACGAGCGCATCGCTCTGCCCGATCAGCGCGTCGACGCCCGCCTTCGAATCGAGCGGTGCGGGGCGCTCGGCTAGCAACCCTGGCTTCACCGCTTTGTCCGGATGGAGCGTGACGGCCCGGCACTGCATGCCGAATGCGACGGCGCGGAGCGCGACCTGCTCGCCGATGCGTCCGAAACCGACGAGCCCGAGCGACGAGCCCCACAGCTCGTCGACGAGCTCGCGCGAGCCGAAGTATCCGAAGCGCCACTCGCCGCGCCGAAGCGCCGCATCGGCTGCGAAGAAGCGCTGCCGGAGCGCGACGAGCGCGCCGAGGACGTACTCCGCCATCGGTATCTCGTGGCCGATACCGGCGACGAATTCGACCCCGATGGGCAGCGCCGAGCGATCGATCATCTCGGTGCCCGCTGCCGGACATATCAACAGCTCGAGCGCACGAGCGTTGCGCGCCATCTCGGCGTCGAAGCGCGTCGCCAGGATCACCTGCGCGTCGGCGATCGCGGCGCCTACGCCGGCCGCATCTCTCGGATCGGCGGCGACGAGCGCGATGCCCTCGTCGAGCCTGCCGTTCAGATCCTCGAGCCACGACGGCGACAACGACACGACTTTCATCGAGCTCATCGCCGGCGCATGACGACGACCATACGCCACGAGTCCATCTTCATCGTGAAGGGCACGCCCACATCGAGATCGCCATACCAGCCGACGACGTCGAAGGCGCCGCTGCGCGCCGCGATGTTCGAGACCGACCCGCGCAGCCACATGCGGTGGAGCTGCTTGCCCACGATCTTGCGCGGACGTCGCCCATCCGCGTACTTCGCGTCGATCGTCAGCGTCGCGCGGTACGTCTCGGCGACCGCGTCGCGCGCGCTCGTGTCGTAGCGCGCATCGACGACGACACCGGGGTGACGTTGGGTCCATCGGCCGAGCGTTCGCCCGTGGCTCGGATCGAAATAGTCGGCCGGATGGGTCAGCTCGAGGACGAACAATCCGCCGCGGCGGACGGCTGCGCCCGTCGCGCGCAGGGCGGCGATGCCATCCTCATCCGACGTACAGTGCGCGAACGAGTCGAAGAGGCACATCGCGATGTCGACGCGTTTAGCGAGCCGGAACGATCGCATGTCAGCTCGGCGGAGATCGACGGACACACCGTCGACCAGCATCAAACGCTTCGCGTACCCCAGCATCGACGCGTTGAGGTCGACGCCGACGGCGCCGATGCCGCGTTTGGCGAACTCGCGCAGGTGATGCCCCGGACCGCATGCGATCTCGAGAACGCGCTTCGGCCTCTCGACGCCGTGCGCACGTGCGAGCGCGAGCAGCCCGTCGCACTCCTCGGGGATGTCGCGGAACGAAAACGCGAGATCGTAAAGGCGCGGCTCTTCGTAGATCAGACCGCGCTTCTCAGGGCGTGACAAGCTGCCGCTTTTCGTGATCGAGCCGCTCCATGAGCGACTCCGCCGGATACGTCATGATCTCGGCAAGCGTCGGATGCAAGTGCGGCATCTCCAACACGTCGCGGACGTTCGCGCCGAAGTAGAGCAGCGCGATCGCCTCGTGGATCAGATCCGCCGCTTCAGCGCCCACGATCGCGACGCCGATGATCTTGCCGTCGCGCGAGGCGAGCATCTTGACGAACCCCTCCGTGCGCCCGGTCGCGATGCCTTTGCCAAGGTCGTCGAAGGGGTACGACGCGATCGCGTAGACGATGCCGCGTCTCGCGCACTCACGCTCGGTGAGGCCGGCGACGGCGACCTGCGGTTCGGTGAAGACGGCGCGCGCGGATTGCAGGCTGTAGTCGACCTTCGACGGACGCGACGAAAACGCGTTGCGGACCGCCAGCATACCCTCGTGCACCGCGACGTGGACGAGCTGCCAGCTTTGGTGAAGCACGTCGCCTGCCGCATAGACTCTCGGGTTCGTCGTCCGCAAGAACTCGTCGACCGTGATGCCGTCGCCGTGATCGATACCCGCGGCGTCGAGCCCGAGTCCGTCGATGTTCGGGTCGCGGCCGAGCGCGACGAACACCTCTTGCGCGCTGACGGACTCCTCGCGAGCGTCGCGCACGTATCGTACGCTCTTCGAAGCTCCCGAGCGCTCGACACCGATGAGGTTCGTACCGGCGATCACGGTGATCCCGTCACGCTCGAGCGCGCCGCGCAGCGACAACCCGACGTCCTCATCTTCATCCGAGAGCAGCGTCGGGCTTCGCTGCACCAAGGTCGTCGCGACGCCGAGCCTGCTAAGGTATTGAGCGAGTTCGCATGCCGTCGGGCCGCCGCCGAGCACGACGACGCTTTCCGGCAACGATTCGAGTTCCAGCACGTCGTCGCTCGTGATAAAACCGGTTTCGGTGAGACCGGGGATCGCCGGCACGGCGATCCTCGACCCCGTCGCGATGAGAAACCTTTCGGCAGCAATCGTCGCGGCTCCGACCTCGATCGTGTCGGGACCGCTGAAGCGGGCGGCTTCGCGGATCACCGGAAAAGATTCGATCCCCTCGATCCGATAGTCGGCGAACTCTTTGATGATGCGTCGTTTGCGCCGGACGACTGCGTCGACATCGATGCGTGGCGGCTGCACGATGATGCCGTACTCGCTTGCCCGGCGGACGAGCTGTGCGACTTCGGCCGAACGCAGGAGCGTTTTCGACGGCATGCAGCCGCGCAATATGCACAAGCCGGCGAGCGGGCCGGGGCCGTCGACGATGACGACCGATTTTCCGAGGTCGGCAGCCGTGACGGCTCCCGCGTAGCCCGCGCTTCCTCCGCCGATGACGCAGAGATCGTATTTGGTCTCGATCGCCTCGCTCATTGGCCGCTTGTTCGGACCGACCGGAGCCGCCGCCCTCTAAAGGCGGTGGCTCTGCGCGCGCGAATGGGCCGTGGATGTCGAAGTCGCAACCTTTCACGGATTCGAGCGCGAGAGAGCGCGTCGTCCGAAAGCTTTTCGGCATGTTCGCGCTATCTGTCATCATCCAAGCCGCGCTGTTCATCGCGCTGGCGGCGATCTATCGCTTCGGTGCGCGATTCGCGCTCGACACGATCGCGAGCGCATCGCAAGGGAGTCTACCTGCAGGGGCCGACGGGATCGCGGCGCTCATCGTCCTCGTCCTCGAGCTCTTCACGGCGCTCGTCATCGGCTTTTTCGCCGCGCGCAGACTTCAAAGCGCCGTCGTGCGGCTGACCCCGCATCCAATGAAACCGCCGACCCGCCCGATACCGATGGCCAGCCTCTACGCAGGCGGCATCATCGCGGTCATCGGCGTGCTCGATTTCGCGCGTCAGCCCTTGCTCGGTCAGCCGTGGTCGGCGTGGCTCGTCGAACTCGTCCGCGATATCGGCATCGCATTGCTCTTCTGGTACGCAGCCGCGCGATCGATGAGCCCGCGGAAAGCGATGAGCCAGCGGAAGGCATCGTGACAGCCTACGTCCGATACACCGGCCCCGACGGCGCACCCCGCGACGGGATGCTCGAAGGCACGGACGTCGTCTCCGGAGGGTCGCGCACCGCGCTCGGATCGGTCAGGCTTCTCGCGCCATGTACACCGACGAAGATCGTCTGCGTCGGGCGCAACTATGCCGATCACGCAAAGGAGCTCGGATCGACGCCGCCCGTCGAACCGCTCCTGTTCTTCAAGCCGCCCTCGGCGGTCATCGGACCCGGCGACGACATCGTCTACCCACGGCAGAGCCGGCGCGTCGACTACGAAGGAGAGCTGGCCGCCGTCATCGGCCGGCGCTGCCGCGACGTTTCGCCGGAACGAGCGCGCGATTTCGTCCGCGGGTTCACCGTGTTCAACGACGTCACGGCGCGCGATCTCCAACGCACGGACGATCAATGGGCTCGCGCGAAGGGCTTCGATACGTTCGCGTCGATCGGGCCGTGCATCGTCGACGGCGTCGATCCGTCAAAGCTCCGCATCCGGACGACGCTCAACGGCGAGGTGATGCAGGAAGCGCCGACGTCGCTCATGCTCGTCGACGTCTGGACGCTTATCGCATACGCGAGCGCGGCGTTCACGCTCGAACCGGGGGACGTCCTCGCGACGGGCACGCCGAGCGGCGTCGGGCCGATGCAGCCCGGCGACGTCGTCAGCGTCGAGATCGATGGTATCGGAACGCTGACGAACCGAGTCGTCAGCCCTTAGACTCGGTACCTGTCAGGAGTTCGGCGGCGCGAAGAACGCGTCTTCGGTGACTGCGACGTGGAACGGCGCACCGCGCGTGAGCGTCACGTCGTTGCCTTTGCGCAGGAAATCGATGAGGAAGAACCCGGGCACGGTCATGTCGGCCACTTCAGCGACACTTCCGCCCATGCCGTTGTTGGAGTTCTGGTCGGCGACGAGGCTCGCTTGCGTGATGTCGACGGCGACATCCGGACCGTTCGGCACCGCGATCGGATCGAATTGCAGCTTCAAGATGCCGTCGACGCGGCCGCCGTGTGCCGGCGCCACGCGCACGATCTTGCCCGTGCCGACGGTCCCCTTCGGGATCGCTACGCGCGTGCCGACCATGACGTCATCGACGATCGTGTACGCGAACGTGTCGCCCGCGTGGTTGTGCGCCGACGAAACCGTCTGGTTCATCGCGATGCGCAACAGCGTGCCGGTCGACAACAACGTGTCGCGCGTCTGATCGGTCTCTGGGGCGTTCGCGTGCGGGATGGCGAGCGCGACACGGGGCACGCTCGTGACGAGCAGGATCGCTACCCCTGCGAGGGCTGCGCCTAAATGGGCTGGTCGCATAGTCGTGGCCTCGGAACTACGCCCTGTCGTGGTGATTCTACAACGTAACGGGCGCCGCAGCCTCCGCGTTGCGGCCGGGTCGAGCCATCGGAAGCGGGCGACACGTGAGGGCGGTCATTGTGCGCGGCTGCCCGGAAAGGCTTTAATGGAGCCGGGAGGGCCGATGATGGGTCTCGGCCCCCACCTTCTTCTCAATGTCATACGCGACCGGGGTGCCGGCTATGCGCCACGCCAGAGCGACGTTCGAGACCCTTCGCACCTCGTCAAGCCGCATCGACGATCAGGGCGGAGCAGCCTTATTCTATGCGATGAGCGGGCTCTTCTTCGCCCTCTTCGCGTTTGCCATCTGGTATTGTCCGCGACACCTGTGAACCGCGTTCAAGCAGGCGCCATCTCGCCGTCGAGGACCGCCGCCGCCCACTTCACTGACTCGCCGGGCTCCGGCGCCCGATCCGGCAACGGCACGTAGCTCAACCCCTCACGACGATCGCGATTCCACGCCGCCAGTATGAACAGCTGGTCTATTTCGTCTTGACGTACGAAGGAGCGCGAGACGTCCTTCGGGCGATGATTCGCCTCGAGGAGCGCCGCGAGTTCGGCGTGCGCTCGCTCGCGCTGCGTCAACCTGCGAGGCAATGAGGTACGCGCCGCGAGCCGGCCGCCGCAGAACAAAAAGCACGCCTCGCTCGCCGCATCGGTCGAAGGCGCCATCACGAGCACGTTGAGCGCGATCGCCGCCTCGAGGTCGCCGTGAAGGCCCCGCAGCCTCCTGAGCCGGTCGAGCCGCCGGTCCTCTCGCTCCGACACGTCCGGCCGGTTCCGCGCGGCGGCTTCGTCGCGCCTTCGCGCGACCGCCAACATCACGTCGTCCGCCTCGCCCTCGATGAAAGCGATGGCATCATCGACGAGCGCCGCATGTTGCGCGGCCGGCAGCGGCGCTTCGCATCCGTCCGGAGCGTCGGTCGAGCGCAATCCTAGTGCATCCTGCAGCGCCTCGACTGCGGCTCGCGCGGATGGTGCGTTGCGGAACGGCCCGTAATAACGCGCTCCGTCAGCGATGAGGCGCGTCGTCGTCAGGAGACGCCCGTACGTTCCGGCCTCCACTTTGACGAACGCGAAGTCGCGGAAGTCGCGCAATCTATCGTTGAACGGCGGATCGTGCGCGCGCACGAGTTCGGCTTCGAGCAGGAGCGCCTCGAGCTCCGATCCGGTGACGAGGTAGTCGAAAGACGCGACGACGCCGCGCAGGGCACGCACCTTGGCGGTCGCTGGCTTTGCTCCGCTCGCGTACGTCCGGAGGCGCTGGCGCAGGCTCCGAGATTTGCCGACGTATACGACCGTGCCGCCGGCATCCTTGAGCAGGTAGACGCCAGGCCTCGTCGGGACTTCTTCGAGCTCCTGGCGCAGGATCGACGTCCACACGGGCAGCTGCGTGATCGAAGCCAAGCGCTTTGGCGCTGGGCGTTTGCGCGCCGCGCGATGGCGCAGGAATTCAAGCAGCGCCCCATACGTGAACACGCCGTTGTCTTCGAGCTTTTTGATGCAATGGACGAGCAGTTCCGCGGTCGCGCGCGCGTCGGCGAGCGCGCGATGGTGGCGTTCGACGTCGAAGCCGAGCTCGCGCGTCAGCGTACCGAGCTTGTAGTTCGCGACTTCGACGATCGTCCGGCGCGCGAGCGCGAGCGTGTCCACTTTCGGGTTCGGCAGAGGCGCGCGGCCATGGCGCCGTAGTTCGAAGTCGATGAAACCCGCGTCGAATCGGACGTTGTGGCCGACGAGCACCCCGTCGCCGATCGATTCGACGATCTTGGGCAACAGCTCGCGGATGGGCGGCGCATCGGCGACCATCTCGTCGGAGATCCCGGTCAGCTGCGTGATGAACGCCGGGATCGGGGCGCAAGGGTTGACGAACGAGCGCCATGCGCGCACGATCCGCCCTTCCTCGACGCCGACGATGGCGATCTCGGTGATGCCGTCGTGACCGGGAATGCTTCCGGTCGTCTCGATGTCGACGACGGCGAACGTGCACGACCAAAGATCCGTGGCCGCTAATCGCCGCTGGCGTTCGAGCGCGTCGCCGAGCTCGGGCACTTTCGGGCAAAGCGGATCGGCGACGACTGGTACGTATGGGTGACGCGTAAGGAGCGCGTCACCCTGGGTGATCGGCCAGAGCATATCGTTGGGTCATGCGTTCATCGAACGTACGTGCGATTCCCGCGAGAGGCTGACGTTGGGCCTGACCGAATGCGCCCGCGTGATCCCCATGGTGCTCGTCCACGGCTCGGGCCATACGCACGAAAGCTTCGACGCACAAGTCGCCGAGTTCGGCTGCGATGCCGTGTCATTGCCCGGCCATCCTGAGGGCGAAGCACTCGCATCTGTCGGCGATTGCGCCGCGTGGCTCGCGAAATATCTCCATTGGAAGGGGGCGGACCGCGCCATAGTCGGCGGCAACTCACTTGGCGGCGCCATAGCGATCGAATTCGCACTGCGCTATCCGGATCGCACCGCCGGACTCATCCTCTTGGGAACCGGCGCACGGCTCAAGGTCGCTCCGACGATCTTCGAGATGATCGACGCGCGCTGGCCCGACTGCATCGACGAGCTCGTCGGCTTTTCGCTCGCCCCGAACGCCGACCCATCGTTGCGTGCGCGCGCACGCGATTGGCACATTCGCGTCGGCCAACGCTCGACGCGGCGCGACTATCAGGATTGCGACGAGTTCGATGCGATGGATCGCGTCGGATCGATCCGCGCGCCAACGCTGATCGTCGTCGGCTCCGAAGATAAGATGACACCGCAGAAATATTCCGCGTACCTCCACGGCAGCATCGCGGGCAGCGAGTTGTCGGTCATCGAGGGAGCTGGCCACCTCGCGCACGCCGAGAAACCGGAAGCGGTCAACGCGCGGATACGAGCGGTGTTTTCCGAGTCGATCGCGTGAGCACGGCGCTCGTCACGGGCGCGACCGAGGGGATCGGACTCGAGCTCGCGCGCGTCTTCGCCGCAGACGGCTGGGATCTCGCGATCGTCGCTCGCGACCGGAAGCGTCTCGATGAGACGGCAGCCGAGCTTCGCGCGACGGGCCGCGCGATCTCGACGTTCGCGTTCGACCTGTCGCTCGACGGCGCGGCTCGATCGCTCTTCGACGCGGTTCGCGCGGCCGGACTGCGGATCGATGCGCTCGTCAACAACGCCGGCATCGCGACGCACGGCAGATTCGTCGACATCGCATCGACCGACGAACTCGCGATGCTTCACCTCAACGTCGTCACGCTGACGGAATTGACCAAGCTCTTCTTGCCGCTCATGGTCGAGCGGCGCGCCGGCAACGTCCTCATGCTCGCTTCGACGAGCGCGTTCCAGCCGGGCCCCTACATGGCCGCATACTACGCGACGAAGTCGTACGTATTGTCGCTCGCCGAAGCGCTCGAGGTCGAGCTGGCGGGTACGGGTGTCCGCATCACCACCCTATGCCCGGGTGCGACGCACACCGGCTTCACTCGACGCGCGAAGATGACGGCCGAGACCCGCTTGTTCCGATACAACGCGATGGACGCACACCGGGTCGCGCTCGCCGGTTACCGCGGAATGCGAGCCGGCCGGACGATCGTCATCCCCGGCGTCATCAACAACGTGCTCGCGTTCGTCGTTCGGATATCACCGCGCAAGATCGTCTCTCGGGTCGTCGGCTGGCTCAACAAGGTCCCCCGGACATAAGGCCACAGAGCGGTCGAGCTTTAGCTCCACCGGCGTCGAGCTTTCAAATCTACAAGGCCGCGGCGGTCGAGATGAATCTCGACCGCTCCCATTTTTCACGGATTCCATAATAATATTCGGGGAGATTGTGAAATCGCCGTTTCGGGCTGGCGGGGTCCCACACGGCGTCTACATGCTCGACGCGAACGGCGATCGGCGCTTTGGGCGTCTTTACTGGACCGTGACTGGCACCGGAAAGCTGTTCCCCTTATGGTCGCTCACGGTAACGTTGCAGGACCCCGCTCCAGTCGCCGTTACCGTGAATGTGTCCGATCCCGCCGGCGCAACGGTCGCTACTGCAACATTCGAACTCTTGGCCAGCAGCGGGGCGGATGCGGTCGGCTCTGAGGCGATCAGCGTACTCGACTGTCCGACCGAAAGGGCAAGGCTCGTGGGCGTCACGGTCAATACGTTGCGCACGAACACCGACATCGTGCCGAACTCGGGTTGGGTGAACCAAACGTTTCCATCAGGCCCAATAGTGAGCGGGCCAACGCCGGGAAAGTTCGGCGCGTTCCCAAGGACCGTAAATTTGTGGGACTGGATGTTGTATCTCGCGAGACCCTCGTCAACCATGACGAACAGCTCGAACCGGCTTCCTCCATTCGCCAGGGCCTCGGGATGCCGACCGTGGGCGTAGAATTCGGTCACGGTACCGGAAGGCGTGATTCGGCCGAGCCTGTGATCGAAGAACTCGCCGAACCAGACGTTCCCATCGCTCGCCAACGTAATGCCGCTTGTTTCTGTCGTTGCGTGCGTCCGAAATTCAGTTATTACACCAGATGTCGTGGCCCGGCCTATTAGCGGAGAACCTTCGGTGAACCATAAGTTGCCGTCGGAA
This sequence comes from Candidatus Eremiobacteraceae bacterium, assembly GCA_035710745.1. NCBI lineage: Bacteria > Bacillati > Vulcanimicrobiota > Vulcanimicrobiia > Candidatus Eremiobacterales > Candidatus Eremiobacteraceae > Candidatus Eremiobacteraceae bacterium. The sequence continues at coordinate 92,767 of DASTCX010000035.1, forward strand.
CCGACCGTTAGTTGTTGCGGGGGATTGCCCGACGGCGTGGTGAACTCGGTCACGGAACCGGTCGTGGTAATGCGGCCGATCGCCGCGCGGGCTTCGTCCGTAAACCAAAGGTTCCCGTCGGGCCCGGACTTTATGTCGAACGGGCTCGCTCCCGTCGGCAGCGAGTATTCAATGATCGTGCCGTCGGTCTGAAGGGTTCCGATTTTTCCCGGCCCGGGCTCGGTAAACCAGATATCTTTGTCCGGGCCGACAGCCAACGCCGATACGTCAGCGTTCTTGGTCGGGATCGCAAATCGGGTGACGCGATTTGTCCTCATCGCCAGCCGATCGACCGCATTACCTACATTCTCGGAGAACCAGATGTTGTTGTCGGCACCGCTCACAATGGCGAATGGATCGCCTGGGACCTGCGATGGGCCGAAGGCGACCCATTGCGCAGGTCCGGGTCCGCCTTGGACGATTTTGGGCCTTGGGATGACGCCAGCGCCGGTCGCGCCTGGATGCGTTGTGGCCCCAGAAACGCAGCCGCTGGCGGTCACCACAAAGGCGAGCAGAAAAATCCACGCACGCATGCTGACGCTCACTTCCGATCCGACCGCTATTGAAGAACGTTGCCTGGTCACACGCGGAGCACCTGCGGTCACTGGAGGAGAACCACGCCCGACATGGGCGGAATCCCGTCCGTCGTATGAAGCATGTCTACGGACGGGCAGTTAGAAACGCTGAACGCGAAACTGGGGTACCCTGCACCGCACAGCGTGCCGCCGCCACCATTGCCATTGGCGTCTACCTGAATGGTGGAGGAGGGACTTCTGAATCCGACGCTGCCGCTGTGTACCTTATTGAAAACGGCCTGGACCTGCCTTAAGTGTCAGGTTTACGGCGGTAGCTAGAACAGTCTCCTGATTTGTACCGGGCGAGTCAACGAGATAACTCCCGTTGACGTAGACGTTCGTGACACTCCCGAGCGTGACGGTGAGCATGCACGGAGGACTCGCACAGTTGATAGTTCCCGACGTATTGACGGGCGGGGTTTCTCCGAGACAGCCGTCGTCCTTCGCGTTGATCGCGCCGCACACGTGGGTGTATGCGTGCGTCAAGCAGTAGCCGCCAGAGCCACAAGAACCTCCTTGAGTCGAAGAAAGCAAGCTCTTGAAGCTCACTTTTGCGTTTGTCATGTTCACGCACGCCGCACCATTCATCGTCATCGCCGCATAGACGGTCAAGGCATTAAACTCGCGACAATACACGCCGCCGGCACGATGCAGCGCGGTGCCGTCCTCGCCGCACGTCCCAGCGATGAGATAGTCGGCGATGCCGCCGCTCGTCGACGCGTCCGGCGTCGGCTGCGGGCTGGCGCCCACCATCTGGCAACCATCGTACGCCTGGGTGCCACGCAGAATCGAATTGGTGCCGTGCACAAACGCGACGCTGTCGAATGTGACTTTATTCGTCGTGCGGTTGACGGCGTTGACGGTGACCTGTTCCCATGAGGACTTGTCGTTGTTGAAGAGATTCAGGGTTTGGCCTGGCTGGATGTTCTTAGCGTTGTTGACGATCGCGGTCGCCATCGGTCCGGGGGAAGCTATGCCGCCCGCTATCTTCGTGAATACGGGGTTGCCCAGGAATGTCGCCATCGTCTTCACCGGTGAACCCGGGTATATGAGCGCCTCGGCATAGAACGGCACGTCGAGGTGACTCGAACCGTATTTCATCTGCACAACGGTCCGACCGTCGACGTAGGCCAAAAGCGTCAACGCATACGTCGTTATCCGATACGAATATGGCGAGAGCGAGCGAACGACGTAGCTCGTCGAGTGGCTGTTTGTGAAGATCGCAGTGATGGTAGGGGTTGGCGAGTTCATCGAATCGACGACGGAGACTATTTCCTGATTCCCTCCGCCTCCGACTAAGAGGGCGAAGGGATTGTCGTGCCCCATCGGCGCGCCGTTCAACTGCGTGCTCCCGACCGTGATAACTTGCGGCGAAGGATTGGGGCTCACCGCTGTCGTCGCGGTCGTGTTGAGGTCGTAGCCGTCGGCAGACGTGTCGAACGCTGTGCTGTGCCCGCCGACTTCAGCGAAGACTGGCGTCGGGGAATTCTCCGCGTGGATGTCGGACGTGCAGTTCATGTTCACCGCCCAGTTGACGGAAAGAGGCACCTGTGTACTGCCATCCAGCCAGGAATCCTCGATGGACCCGCCTACGATCCCCGGCGCCGTCGTCGCCGTTGCGCCGAAGGCGTCTTGACCAAGCTCGTCTGCGTTACAGCTCTCGACCGTGGCGCCGGTCGTGGAGTCATCGGAGCGCGTTCCGCCATTAAAGGTCGCGAAGCCGTTCAGCCAAACCGGAAACGGCGCGCCAGTGTCCCCGGCCCCCGTTCCGGTCGGCCGAAGGACGCCGTTCGCGAACGCGAGCTGCGCTGCGACCAAGCCGGGATAGCTGTTTGTCCAGTCCCAGATGCCGGTAGGTCCCGGCGAGGGATCAAGCTCGAGCGAGCCGGTCCACGTAATGGAGGACTGGCCGCGATTATAGTGCGGAGCGGCCTGATCCAAATAGAAGATATCGTAACAGCTGAACGGGCCGAGCTTCGCAGTATCGTAATCGCACGTATTGATGCCACTGCCGTTTGGATTCGACGCCGACGGAGCCGGCGTCGGCGAGATGTAAGTAAAACCGGTGACGACGTAGGGCGCCTTCGACCCCAAGACTCCTCGAAAATAGTCCTGCGCCATACCTATCATGTCGATGCCCTGCGGGTTCATCATGTATTTCTGCACGGTCGCATCCGGATTAGGACTTTGCGTGCAGTCGGTCGGCGCTCCGACAATCCGTCCGCTGTCACCGTCGCCCATGCTGATCGCCGAGGTCGGCGTAGGACCAGGCTTGGCATGAAGGACGTCGTCGTTGGTGCTCGGCGGAGACGCCGACGATTCGGCCGTACCGTGCAAACGGATCCAAGTAAGAAATGCCGTGTCGCGCTTGTCGTTTTGATTGAGGCAAACGCCCGGGCTCGCAGGCGGGCCTCCCGTATTACCGTTGATCTCGTTCTTATAGTCGAACATGATCTCTTCGTTCGTATATTCGAGGGACTTGCAGCCTGTGCCTAACGGCGTGTACGTTGCGTCGAACCAGGAGTGAGACGACGACTGAGACGGCGGAGACGCGTACGCTGGTCCGTCCGTGACATCGTCCTGGCACACGTCCTGCCATTGGTTGACAATCTGCCACTTTAAGCCATCGCCGCCGAACTTGTCGTCGACTCCCTTGATCAAGATGTGATAAGGGCGGCAGACACCTCCTCGCGTTAGGCCGTTCTGATTCCAGTCGCCGCCGGTGGTACACGGAGTCCCGTCAGCGACAAGAAGCGTCCTGGGCGTTCCGCACGAGGCGACGATGCTGGAAACCAATGCAACGATGGTCGCAAGCAAGGTAACGATGCGCATCTGAAAGCCCTCCAAATGCATAAGACGCCAGGCCTCGCAGACGAGGCCGGGCCTGGTGATTCACCATCGGGTCACGCGGCCCTGGCAGAGGTCATAGCAAGCCTTGACGTCGATGCCGCGGCGCAGCAACCCAGCGCGTCAGGCGCCGAGCGCCTGGCGCTATGTTATGGGCGAGGACTCGAGCGACACCAACGACTGCGAGCGATAGGGACGGCGGAGACGAGCGGTGCCCGTAGCGGAATCGCGAAACAAAGTCGACCCCCACATCCCGAGCAACGCGCTCGTTTGCAAGCGTATCATCGTGCTTTGTGAGTATCTCCGCGCCACTATCGGCGGACGTCGTCGGTCTGAGACAGTTAGCACATTTGCCACCGAGGATTTGACGCTCTCGCGCTACGTCTGTCTCCAGCAATGCTGCCAATGGCGACTGACGCAACGCACTCTTGTGGACCGCAGATCAACGTGAACGCCTCAACGAGATTGGAGGTGTCGCGGATTCGATGATCCTTTCTCGCCCTGGCGAACGTTATGCTGTGAAATCGCGGTTGAGGGCGACGTTCTTGTGAACAAACGCAATATTGGTTGGAAGCCATTCTTAAGGTGTGATCGCGTCTTACAGGTCCTCGAAGCCGGGCGGCAATGACGTCGAGATCGTCTTTGAAGCGACATCGATGACGAGGCTGTACGCCGCCAGCATAGGGACGAGGAGCGAGCGGTCGCCTACGACGAGCATGTCCGCGTGCGGGTAGTGCGCGATCGAAGTCACCGCACCGAGCTCGCCGAGGCGCTCGTCCGTCACGCGCATCCCGATGAGGTCTTCGTCGCGATACGTGTTCGGCGGCAAGTCGGGAAGGTCGCCGATGCGCGCCGACAGGACCGCTCCATTCAGCGTCTCGGCCGCAGTCGCGTCCTCGACGCCCTCGAAAAGCACGAGCAGCCGCTCTTTGTGCGGACGGATCGCGGCGATGACGAGATCACGATCGTTCCTGGATGCGCGGACCGACAGACCCGGCCGGAAATCGGACGGGTCCGTCGTGACGACTTTCACCTCACCTCGAAGACCGAAGGTTCCGGCGACGCGGCCGATGACGGCGCGAGCGTCATCCGCTTTCGACGTCAATCGAGGATTTCGACGTTGACTTTCTCGCCGGAACCGACCGACGCGGCCTTCACGATCGTGCGGATCGCCTGCACGATGCGGCCCTGTCGGCCGATGACCTTGCCGCGGTCGTCTTCGGCGACGCGAAGAAGCAGCACGGGTCCGCGGTCGTCAGTGCTCGCGCCGATCTGGATCTCGTCGGGCTCGTCCACGATCTGCTCGACGATATACTTCAGCACTGCGGCCGCGCGGCCGATGCCGTCGCGGAGGTTGCCTGGGTCCTCTTCGTCGTCGATAGGCTGCGGTTCGCGCTGCGGCGGCACATCTTCGTCGTCGTCGAAGTCGATCGCCTCGGCCCGCGGCGCGGGCTGCGGCTCTTCGTCGTCAAAATCGATGAAATCGGTGGGGCGTTCGGGCATGGCTGACCTCTTACGACTTCTTCGCGCGCTTCGCTCGCGGCTTACGCGCCTTCACCTTCGAAGGATCGATGAGCCCTTTCGCCGCGAGCAGCCTCGCGACGGTATCGGACGGCTGTGCGCCGTCGCTCAGCCACTTCTTCACCTTCTCTTCGTCCAGGACGATCTCGACCGGATCGCGTCGCGGATTGTAGTGACCGACGATCTCGAAGAAGCGCCCATCGCGCGGCGCTCGCGCGTCGGCGACGACGAACCGGTATGTCGGCTGTTTTCTCGCGCCCGTCCGGCGCAAACGGATCTTGACCAAGTGATCTCTCCTCGTTACGTCGTTATATCTTGTGCGCGAACCGCTTCATGAGTTTGCGCGATTGCTCGAACTGCTTGATGAGACGGTTCACGTCTTGCACTTGCGTTCCGCTTCCGGCGGCGATCCGCTTTCGGCGGCTCGCATTGAGCACGCGCGGCTCGGCCCGCTCGCGCGGCGTCATCGAGCAGATGATCGCCTCGATCCGCGTCGCTTCTCTCTCATCGATCTTCGCGCCGGCCGCGAGCTTGCCCATCCCCGGCACCATTTTGAGCAGATCGCCGAGCGGACCCATGCGCCGCACTTGACGCAGCTGCTCCAAGAAGTCTTGCAGCGTCAGATCGTGACGGCGGATCTTGCCGGCGAGCTCTTTCGCCTGGCCCTCGCTGAAGACGCTCTGCGTGCGCTCGATGAGCGTCAGCATGTCGCCCATGCCGAGGATGCGCGACGCCAGCCGGTCCGGATGGAACGGCTCGATGGCCGTCACCTTCTCGCCGATGCCCGCGAACTTCACGGGCTTTCCCGTCACGGCACGGATCGAGAGCGCGGCCCCGCCTCTGCTGTCGCCGTCCAGCTTCGTCAGTATCGTTCCCGTCAGCGCGATGCGCTCGTCGAACGCCTTCGCGACGTTGACCGCTTCCTGGCCCGTCATCGCGTCGACGACGAGCAGCGTCTCGAGCGGTTTCACGTCGGCCGCGATCGCGCAGAGCTCGTCCATGAGCGGCTCGTCGATCTGGAGACGGCCGGCGGTGTCGATGATGACGGCCCCGTAGCCGGTCTTGCGCGCCTCGTCCACCGCCGCCGCGGCGATATGCGGCGGCTTGCCCGGCTGCGAGAAGACCGGCACGCCGATCTGCTCGCCGAGCACTTGTAGTTGATGGATCGCCGCCGGCCTGTAGATGTCGCACGCGACGAGCAGCGGCCGCCGCCCTTGTTCCTTGAAAAGCAGCGCCAGCTTCGCCGCGTGAGTCGTCTTGCCGCTGCCTTGCAGACCGACGAGCATCATCGGCGTCGGTCCGGATGGTGCGAAGCGCACCGTCGCGGTCTCGCCGCCCATGAGCTCGACGAGCCCGTCGCGCACGATCTTGATGACGGACTGAGCCGGCGTCAGCGACTCGAGGACCTCGGCGCCGACCGCGCGCTCGCGGATGCTCGCGATGAAGTCCTTGACGACCTTGAGGTTGACGTCCGCTTCGAGCAGCGCGATGCGCACCTCGCGCAAGACGTCGGCGACGTCGGCTTGCGTGAGCTTGCCGCGTGAACGAAGGCGTTGGAAGATCGCCCCGAGGCGATCGGAAAGCGTTTGAAACATTCAGTGCATCGGCGCGGGTGCGAAAAAGGTGGCGGGGCCGCGCGGGGCCGGGCCTAAGCTTTTTCGGTCACCTCTTCGATGTAGCGGACGGCATCGCCGACGGTCTTGATCTTTTCGGCCTCTTCGTCGGGGATGTCTAGATTGAACTCGGTCTCCAACGCCATGACGAGCTCGACCTGGTCGAGCGAGTCGGCGCCGAGATCGTCGGTGATGGAGGCGTCGAGCGTCACTTCATCCTCGTCCACGCCGAGCTGCTCAACGATGCACTTCTTCACTTTGTCGAACACTGACATCGGGCTCTACCGACCTCCTTACGTCTGTGGTATTGGAACCGGGGGTTCCTAGTGGCTGGGCGCGAGTCCTCGGTCTAAGCGACTTACGTCGCCCCTACATATGAAGGCCGCCGTCGACGGCGATGACTTGACCCGTGACGTAGCTCGCGCCGTCGCCGGCGAGGAACAGCGCCACGCCCGCGACCTCATCCGGTGACCCGAAGCGCCCGAGAGGCACTTTCGCGAGATATCGCTCCTTCACGGCGTCGGTCAAGGAGCGGGTCATATCGGTCTCGACGAAACCCGGCGCGATCGCGTTGACGCGGATGCTTCTCGAGCCAAACTCCTGCGCGAGCGACTTCGTCAAGCCGATGACGCCCGCTTTGGCGGCGACGTACGCGCTCTGTCCGGCATTGCCCATGATCGCGACGACCGAGGATATATTGATGATCGCCCCGCCCTTTTGAGCGAGCATCACCTTCCCCGCCGCCGATCCGAGGTAGAACACGCTCTTGAGGTTGATCGCGATCGCCTCGTCGAGCGCGTCCCAACGCATTCTCAAGATGAGCGCGTCGTACGTCTTGCCGGCATTGTTGACGAGCACGTCGATCCGGCCGAGCGCGGCCTTCGTGTCGTCGACGAGCTTCTGCGCCTGCGCCTGATCCGAGACGTCGGCCGTCAAGACGTGCGCTTTTCCGCCCTCCGCTTCGATCTCGCGACGCACGGCATCGAGCGGCTCGGGCCGGCGGCCGTTGAGCACGAGCGTGGCGCCGGCGCGCGCGTACGAAAGCGCGATCGCCCGGCCGATGCCGGTGCCGGCGCCGGTGACGAGCGCTCCCTTTCCTTCGAGCGACAGCGCGGCCATCACGCGGCGAAACCGTCCGCTGCGGCCGAGAGCTTCGCGAGGCTCGCCGGGTCGGCGACGTGGAAAACGCGACTGCTTTCGACGCCGTCCAGACGCGCCATCATCGGCGCGAGCACGCGCGTCGCGCCGCACTCGACGATGATGTCGGGCCGCATCGCGGCAAGGGCGACTGCGGCTTCGTGCCAGCGGACGCGCGCGCTCAAGCTCGCGATGAGACAGCGCCGGATCTGGGCGACGCTCGAGTAGGTCTCGACCTCGACGTTGCTGATGACGGCGAACGACGGCACGTCGATCGGCGCCGCCTCGACGTGCCGCGCGAACGCCGGCACGGCGGTCGCCATGAGCGGGCTGTGCCACGCGCCGGAGACGTTGAGCATGACGACGCGCTTGGCTCCCGCGGCGCGCGCGATATCGCACGCGACGGTTACGCCCGCGACGTCGCCGGAGACGACGATCTGCACGGGTGCGTTGAGATTGGCGACGTCGACGCGCGCGCCGCTTTGGGTGCGTGCTTGATCGCAGATCTCCTCGACCTTGGTCTGCTCGAAACCGATGAACGCGGCCATCGCGCCAGGCGCGACGTCTGCCGCGGCACCCATCGCGATAGCCCGCTCGTTCACGAGTGCGACCGCATGCTCGAGCGACAGGGAGCCCGCGATCGTGAGCGAGCAATATTCGCCGAAGGAATGCCCCGCCGACACGAGCGGCGTCAAACCGAGCGTTTCGACCGCGCGGTAGATGGCGACGTTCGCCGTGAAGATCGCCGGCTGGCTGACTCGCGTCTCGCGAAGCTCTTCATCCGTGCCCGTCTCGCACGTACGCAGCACGTCCCAACCCAAAACCGCGGAGGCGCGTTCGAAAGTCTCACGCGAAGCCTGAAACGAGCGCGCGACTTCGACGCCCATCCCGGTCGCTTGCGACCCCTGTCCGGGGAAGACGATGCCGAGGGTTGGCAATCGATCTCGCCTATGCCGTCGCGACTTGCGCCGCTCGTTCGGGCTGGGCGTACGACGCAGGCACTTTCCCGACCCGAGCGCCATCCCAGCGCCAGACGTTGGCGCCCCACGAGAGTCCACCGCCGAACGCGACGAGGACGACGATGTTGCCGTCTTTCACGCGGCCGTCCGAGACCGCCTCGGCCAGCGCGAGCGGGATCGAGGCCGACGACGTGTTGCCGTACTCTTGGATGTTGACGACGCACTTGTCGGGCGACACCTTGAGCATCTTCACCGTCGCATCGATGATCCGCGCGTTTGCCTGGTGGGGAACGATGAAATCGATGTCGCCGGGCGTGAGACCGGCTTGCGCGAGCGCGGCGGTCGTCGACGCGGCCATCATGTTGACCGCGACCTTGAAGACGCTTTGCCCCTGCATGTGGACGAAGCCGAGCCGCTTGTCGTGGAACTCGCCGTTGACGCTCGAATACGGCGTGCGGCTGCCGCCGCCCGGTAGGTAAAGCACGGTCGGATCCGCACCGTCCGCGCCGAGGGTCGCGCCGAGGAAACGATCGTCCTTGGACCGCTCGAGGAGCGCGGCGCCGGCGCCGTCGCCGAAGAGGACGCAGGTCGAGCGATCCGTGTAGTCGACGATCTTCGAAAGCGTCTCGGCGCCGATGACGAGCACGGATTCGTACATGCCGCCGCGGATGAGCGATGCGGCGGTCGTCAAGCCGTAGACGAATCCCGAGCACGCGATCGAGATGTCGAACGCCGGCGTGCCCGCGACGCCGAGCCGGTCGCCGACGATACAAGCCGTCGCCGGGAAAAGATAATCAGGGGTCGCCGTCGCGACGATGATCGCGCCGACGTCCTTCGGTTGCTTACCGGCGGCGTCGAGCGCGGCGAGCGCCGCTGGAACGGCTATGTCCGACGTCGCTTGATCGGGAGCCGCGATGTGGCGCCGGCGCATGCCGGTCCGTTGGACGATCCATTCGTCAGTGGTGTCGACGAGGCGTTCGAGGTCTTGGTTCGTCAGAACGCCAGCGGGAGCGTAGCTGCCGATGCCTGCTATCCGAACGCCGAACACGAGGCGCGGTTACGCCTTCGCCCCGGCCGACTCGTCCGGTCGGGCGACGGCCACGCGGCCGTTATAGTAACCGCAATTGCTGCACGCGTAATGCGGCCGGCGCGGCTGATGGCACTGAGGACATGTCGAAACCGCGGGAGCCGCGGTCTTCCAATTGCTCCGCCTCGAGCGGGTGTTCGACTTGCTCCGTTTTTGCTTCGGGTTCGCCATATCTCTCCGGTTCCGGTCGAGTTTGGAGCGGTCGACCTTTACGGTCGACCGTCAGTTGTTGTCGCGTTCTTGTATCAACCGGGACAGGCCTGCCAGCCTCTCGTCCAAGACCGTCTCCTTGCAATCGCAATCGGTCAGGTTGCGGTTGCCGCCGCATACCGGGCAGATGCCCTTGCAGCGTTCGTCGCATACGGCCGCCATCGGTTCGTCGACCTCGAGCAATTGCACTACGAGATCGTCGAGATCGATGCTCCTGTCGACGAGCGGCGACACATCGGAGAAGAGCGCGTCTTTCGGCGCGACGTCTTCGCTGAACGCCTCTTCGATCGTCACTCGAGTCGGACGTTTGAACGCCTCGAGGCAGCGCACGCACGTCTCGGCTTCGACGCCTTCGACCTGACCTTCCATGTAGACGCCGTGTGATATTCGACCGATGGTCGCGACCACGCGAACGCCGTCAGGGTAACGAGCGCCGACGTCGCCCGGCGGCCGGACGACTTGATCGACTTCGATGGCTTCGACATCGCTGCCGAAAAGACGATCGACGGGAATCTTCACAGGGGGAGCCTTGCGCATACGAAAGCCCGGCCACGAGGGCGGGCTGCTGGAACGACGGCTTTATTATAGAAAAGCTGCCGCCCGATGTCAAATGGTTTTACGGCTCGGGACGGGCCGCTAGCTCGCTTGATCTAGCGTTTCGAGCGCCTTCACGGCATCGCCGAACGACGCCACGGGAATGATCCGGATCCCCGGCGTTCCTTTTATATCCGTGTAGTTTTGGAGCGGCACGAGAAAGACGGTCGCACCGGCGTGCTTCGCCGCCTGCAGTTTTTCTTTCGTGCCTTCGATCGGGTCGACGGTGCCGTTCAGTTCGAGCACGCCCGTGCCGGCGACCATGCGCGCAGGTCCGAGATCCTTGCCGGTCAGCGTCCGATAGATCTGCAGCGCGAACATCAGCCCGGCCGATGAGCCGTTGATATCGTGCACGTCGTACTTCACCGGAATAGGAACGCTGTACGCGCCGGGGTCGAAGCTGACGATCATGCCGAAACGGGGACGTCCTTGGATCGTCGCCGTCTTGCACGTCACCGTCTCGTGCGACCCGCCGCGGACGAGGCTGAATCGATACGCGCTGCCCGTCGGCTTCGATCGGGTCGCGTCCGTCACGGCGCCGATCGTCGCGACGAGTTTCCCATCGACGGCCACGATACGATCGCGCAGGCGTAGGCACGAGGCTGCGGGGGTTTTCGGCAAGATGCGCTCCACGACGACCGCCGCATGCGAGGGCACGTGGAGTCCCGCGGCTCGTTCAGCGACGACTTCCGCCGTCTCTTGGCTCTGCTTCATGTCGTCGACGAGCGCCGAGTCGAGCTGCTGGTCGGTCATCGACGGCGGTACGAGGTCCTCGCGTTTGACGATCTCGAAACCCGGCAGGATCTTCGCGGCCGCGTAGTATGCCGGCCGGCCAGGCAGCACGTTGACGTCGGTGAGGAACAGCGAACCTGGCGGCGGCGAGTGCCCGGCGATCGCGATGACGCCGTTGAGATCGACGGCCGCGCCCGGACCGAATATATAGTAGGGCAAGCTGACGTAGAAGAGCAGGTACGTCACGACGAACGTGATCGCGCCGGTCGCGAGCGCGACGCCGAGCAGCGCGAGCCGCCGGCGACGGCGGAACTCGCGCATGAACTCTTGGTCTTCGGTCGGGATCTCGCTCAACGAGTCGCTGCTCCGTTCCCCGATGCGCCGTTCAAGGTCGAGGCGAGCGTCTGCCGGCCTTTTTGAACGGTGGCGAGAGCACCGCCGAGCGTCGTATCGAGCTGGGCGAGGACACGGTCGGCGTACTCGTCGGCGCCGCGCCGGATCTCGGCGGCACGCGCTTCCGCTTGCGAGATGACTTTGTCGGCGCGCGTCTGAGCGAGCCGCCCGAGTTCGTTCTCATCGAGCAGTTGGCTTTTCGTCGTCGACGCTTCCTCGACGATACGATCGGCCTGCTCTTTGGCCTGCGAGAGAAGACGGTCTTTCTCTTGCGTCACTTGTTTTGCGCGGCCGACTTCGTCGGGCAAGCTAGCGCGGAGCTTCTCGATGAGGTCGAGCGTGCGCTCGAGGCCGACGACCCGATAGCCGAAAGGCAGCCATAGCCCTTCCTTGACGGTCGTCTCGAGCTTGTCGATGACGCGATAGATGCTCATGAGAGCTTCCTTTCCTTTATCTTTGCCTTTGCCTTGGCCGGACGCATCGCGCTCATCGCGCGCAGGACGAGCGGCGGCACGAAATCCGAGATGTCGCCGCCGAGCGAGAACACTTCTTTGACGGACGACGACGAGACGTACGCATACTCGATGGACGCCGGGACGAATATCGTGTCCGGATTGCCGCGCAGCTTACGGTTGAGGACGGCCATCGAATACTCATGCTCGAAATCCGATACGATGCGCAACCCCTTGACGATGACCTGAGCGCCGACGCCGCTGACGAAATCGACGAGCAGCCCCGCGAACTGAGCGACTTCGACGTTGGCGATACCGGAGCACACCTCGCGCAGCAATTCGACGCGCCGGTCGAGCGAGAACATCGGAACTTTGTTCGGGTTGTCGACGACCGCGACGATCAGTCGCGGAAAACACCGCGCTGCGCGAACGATGATGTCGAGGTGACCGTTCGTCACCGGGTCGAAGCTGCCGGGATAGACCGCGGGCCGCCGGTTCTCGACGGACCCATTGCGATTACGCAACGCTGCTCTAGCTCCGCGGCGAACGCGGACGGCCGTCGTCGGCGGAACGTTCGCTCGCCTGCAGCTCGCGTTCTGTCCGGACGCCGGCGAAGGTGAGCGACGTGTCGCCGTACTTCGAGGTCTTGATGAGCTTCATCGAAGTCGGCAGCGCGAGCGTCTCCTTCGACCTGTGTTCGACGACCGCGATCCCATCGGGGGCCAGCAAGCCTCGCTGCATGAGCAGCGCGAGCTCGTCCGCCGCGCCGCGCTCGTACGGCGGATCGATGAGGATGACGTCGAACGTGCCGCGCAGCGTGCGAAGCGCGCGGGTCGCTTGCATCGGGAGGATGCGCCAGCGATCTTCGTCTTCGATGAGGTGCAGCGCGTTCCGGCGGATCGCAAAGGCCGCGGCGCCGTCGTTGTCGACGAAGACCACGCTCGCCGCGCCGCGCGAGATCGCCTCGAAGCCGAGCGCGCCCGAGCCGGCGAAAAGATCGAGCACGCGCGCGCCGTGGACGCGACGCCCGAGCACGGCGAACATCGCCTCGCGTACTTTCGCCGCAGTCGGACGCGTCTTGCGACCTTTAGGCGCGCTGACGTTCTGACGCGCTCGATCGCCGCCGGACAATCTCATGGGTGCGGTACTTAAAGGGTTGCCGTCGGGCGCCCTACCGCCTACGACGTCGCCTTGATCATCGTGTCGCGATCGAGCGACGCGAGGTGAGCGGCGAGCCCTTTGTTCTCAGGCTTTCGCAGGTGCGGATCGGCCGCGACGACGCCTTCGGCTGCTTTTTTCGCCTCGAGGAACACGGGGAAATCGCGTATGAGGTGAGCGAGCTTGAAGTCGTCGCCGCCATGTTGGCGCACGCCCCCGAGGTCGCCGCGCCCTCGGATCTTCAGATCTTCCTCGGCGACGACGAAGCCGTCGTTCGTCTGCTCGAGCACGTCGAGGCGGCGCGTCTCATCGGCACCGTCGACGGCGACGAGGATGCAGTACGACTTCGCCGTTCCCCGGCCGACGCGCCCGCGCAGCTGATGGAGCTGGGCGAGTCCGAAGACGTGCGCGTCGAGGACGACCATGACGCTCGCGTTCGGGATATCGACTCCCACCTCGACGACGGTCGTCGAGATGAGGACTTGGATGAAGCCGTCGCTGAAGAGGCGCATGACCTCGTCCTTCTCCTGCGACGACATGCGGCCGTGGACCAACGCGACTCGCAGACCGCGCAGCTCCTCCGCACGAAGCCGCTCGGCTTCTTCTTCCGCGGAATGGACCGCTCGTTCGGACTCTTCGATCGCCGGGCATACGACGAACGCTTGGCGTCCGGCCGCGACCTGCTCGCGGACGAACTCGAAGATCTTCGGCTTCGCGCTCGCCGGCCGGACGTATGTCTTCACCGGCTGTCGCCCGGGCGGCAACTCGTCGATGATCGAGACGTCGAGATCCGCGTACACGGATTGGGCGAGCGTTCGCGGGATCGGCGTCGCCGTCATGACGAGCGTATGCGGGGTGTGTCCGCGCGCCTTCGCGCGCAGCGCGGCGCGCTGCAAGACGCCGAACCGGTGTTGCTCGTCGATGACGACGAGCCCGAGCTTCGCGAACTCGACGTCGTCGGTGATCAGCGCGTGCGTGCCGACGACGACGTCGATCGCGCCGGCCTTCAACTCGTCGAGCACGAGATCGCGAGTCCGCCGGCGCAGCCCGCCGACGAGCAAGGCGCTGCGAATACCGGCTCGCGAGAGCTGCTCATCGAGCTTTTGGAATTGCTGCTGCGCGAGGATCTCAGTCGGCGCCATGAACGCCGTCTGATAGCCCGCTCGAGCCGCCAGCAGCATAGCTCCGGCAGCGACCGCTGTCTTTCCGGATCCCACGTCGCCCTGCAAGAGCCGGTTCATCGGCGCTCGAGCGGTCATATCGGCCCAGGTCTCCGCAAGCACCCGGCGCTGCGCGCCGGTCATGGAGAACGGAAGCAGCGCGACGAATTCGCTTTCGAGGACGGCGAGCGCTTTACGGTCGAGGAGGATGATCGGAGCGGGCTCGGCTTTGATGGCCGCTCGCCTCAGCGCGACGCTCACCGCGAGCAAGAAGAACTCTTCGAAGATCAGGCGGTGCCGCGCGCGCTCCGTTTCTTCCATATCCTTAGGTTCGTGGATGGCGCGAAGCGCCCAGCGTGCGTCGACGAATCGCCGGCCGGCGACGACCCTTGGCGGCAGCGGGTCGATGACGCTCGCCGGGTCGGCGAGCGTCGCGCGGACGCCTTTGCCGATGAGCCGGCGCAGCGTCCGGTTCGTCAGACCGGCGGTCAGCGGGTAGACCGGCTCGAGGTCGCCCTCGAACTTCTCGCCGTCCTGAACGACGCGATGCTGGCTGACGCTCATGCGCGGACCGGCGAGCGTGCGCTCGACACGGCCGCGGAGGAAGAGGCGCATACCAGTCTTGAGCTGCGTCATGAGATACGGCCGTCCGAACCAAACGGCTTGAAGCAAGCCGCTTCCATCTTCGACGACCGCGGTCGACTTCGACCGCACCCGGCCGCGCAGGCGGACGTGCGAGATCCGCGTGATCACACCGAGCACGTTGACGTCGCCATCGGGTGCCTGCGCCAAGTCGGCGATCTTCACCGGGGCGCGCAGATCGTCGTAGCGCGTGGGATAGTGACGGACGAGATCCCGGACGGTCGCGATGCCGAGCCTGTCGAGTTGCGCGACGAGCGCGGGCTTCAGCGGTCCGAGCGATTGGACGGGCGTCGACGCGGGCGAGACCTCGGCCGGCTTGTCGTCCGCGGGTCGAGATCGAGGCGCAAGGCTCACGTGCCGAAAGTTCGCGGCACCTGAGAGCGCCGACCTTGTATGTGGAGGCGACACCCGGACTCGAACCGGGGATCAGGGTTTTGCAGACCCTTGCCTTACCAACTTGGCTATGTCGCCTCGAGAGACTCGGCTTTTCGGATGAGTGGAAGGGCAGTCCTCCGGAACGCGCTGAATGACGCGCGCGATGAAGCCGACGAAAGACGAAGTCGCGCGCCAATTCGATCGTATGTCGACGGCGTATGCGCGCAGCGTCGGCCACGCCGGCGGCGACGATCTCGACATACTCGTCCGGTTCGTCGCGCCGACGAGCGACATGCGCGTGCTCGACGTCGCGACCGGCACCGGCAATACGGCGGCAGCGATCGCTCCCTCCGTCGCATCGGTCATCGCGATCGACATCGCGCCGTCGATGCTCGAGCGGACGCGCGAGCTCGCAGCACGCAAAGGACTGACGAACCTGACGACCGCGCTCATGGATGCCGAAGCCCTCGATTTCGACGACGCGTTTTTCGACGTCGTGACGAGCCGCATCGCACCGCATCATTTCATCGACATAGCGCGGGCGATCCGCGAGATCGCGCGCGTGCTTCGTCCGGACGGCGCTTTCGTCGTCGAGGACAGTATCGTGCCGGACGAGCGTGAGCTCGACACGTTCCTCAACGACGTCGAGAGGCTGCGCGACCCGACGCACGTCCGCTCGCTCACCGCACGCGAATGGACCGACCTCCTCGCCTCAGCCGGACTAACGCAGACGAAATCGAGCGTGTGCCGCAAGCCGCACCCGTTCGCCGAATGGATCGCGCGCGCTGGAATGGAGGAGGCGGATGCCGAGCGCGTCTATGCGGCGTTCGCCGCCGCGCCGCCCGGGGCGGTCGAGTGCTTCGATATCGTGTATGAAGGCGGACGACCGCTCAGCTTCACCGACGACAAACTCATCATCCGCGCCGAGAAGTCGTCCCGACCGACCTTGTAGCGGTCGAGATTTATCTCGACCGCCGCGGCCCGGCCTTTGAACGCTCGTCGCCGGTCGAGCTGAAGCTCGACCGCTACATGACTCGCGGGGCGCAACGGCGAACCGTGTCGTACTTACATGTCTCATAAGTCGAACGCAGCGCTCGACACGCTCGGCCGCCCCCTCACCGATCTCCGGATCTCCGTCACCGACCGCTGCAACTTCCGCTGCACGTACTGCATGCCGAAGGGCGTCTTCGGGCGCGACTTCAAGTTCCTGCCCTCGACCGCGCTGCTGACGTTCGAAGAGATCGAGCGGCTGGCGCGCATCTTCGTCGCCCAAGGGATCGAGAAGATCCGCCTCACCGGCGGCGAGCCGCTGCTGCGCCGCGGACTCGACCGCCTCGTCGCGCGCCTTGCCGCGATCGACGGACTCGTTGACCTGACGCTCACGACGAACGGCTCGCTGCTCGACAAACAGGCTCGAGCGCTCCGCGACGCCGGCCTTCGCCGCATCACGGTGAGCCTCGATTCGCTCGACGATGCGGTCTTCCGCGCGATGAACGACGTCGACTTTCCGGTAGCCCGCGTGCTGGCGGGGATCGACGCAGCTGCGGCCGCCGGCTTCGACCGCATCAAGATCAACTGCGTCGTCAAACGCGGCGTCAACGAGTCGAGCGTGATCGAGCTCGCTCGCCGATTCCGGGGCACCGGCCACGTCGTCCGGTTCATCGAATATATGGACGTCGGCTCGACGAACGGCTGGCGCCTTGACGACGTCGTGCCCGCTTCGGAAATTCTCGCGCTGCTCGATGCCGAGTTCGGCGTCAAGCCTGTCGCGCCGGACAAGCAGAGCGACGTCGCCCGCAGGTACGAGTTCGCGGACGGCTCCGGCGAGTTCGGCGTCATCGCGTCGGTATCGCGGCCTTTCTGCCGCGACTGTTCGCGCGCGCGCCTCTCGTCGGAGGGGCTGCTCTACACGTGCCTATTCGCTACGGTCGGACAGGACTTCCGAGCGCCGCTGCGTACGGGCAAGTCCGACGCCGAGATCGCCTCGCTGCTGCGCGGCATCTGGCGCGTCCGCGCCGACCGTTACTCGGAACTGCGCACCGCCGACACGGTCAAACTTCCGAAAGTCGAGATGTCGCACATCGGCGGGTGACCCGCTCCGCGAAATTCTTCAAGAATCATGTGAACCGTCCGGCCGCTGGGGGTGTACTCGTAGCATGAAGAACCTCATCGCCTCCATCTCGGCCGCGGCCGCGGTCGTCGCCCTCCTCGGCGCAAGTGCGTCGCCGAGCCCGTCCGTCAGCACCACCGCGGCGGTCGCGATCGCCGACTACTCGTTCAAACCTGCGACCATCACGGTGACTGCGGGCACACGCGTCGTGTGGACGCAGAAAGACGACGATCCGCACACGGTGACCGCCGACGACGGATCTTTCGACTCCAAAGGGCTCGGCCAGGGAGACACGTACGGGCGCGTTTTCGCCAAGCCCGGCCGCTATCCGTATCACTGCTCGGCGCACCCCTTCATGAAGGGCGTCGTGATCGTCACGAAAGGAAAAACGCCATGAGCGAAACGTTCGACCGCTCGAAGTTCCTCGAGTGCATGGCATGGTGCGGCACCGGAGTCGTCTACGCGCTCACCGGCGCGGGCATGGTGGGCCGTGCGCTTGCAGATGTCACCGCCCAACCGCTGCCGGCCGGCGCGCCGACGTTCGTCCAGATAAGCGACACGCACGTCGGTTTTCACGGTGACGCGAACCACGACGTGCTCGCGACGTTTCAGACGGCGATCGACCGCATCAACGCGCTGCCGTCGCGGCCGGAGTTCGTCATGCATACGGGCGACCTGTCGCATCTGTCGGCGGACGCGCAGTTCGACACCGTGAAGCAGATGCTCGGCACGATCAAAACGGGCGCGACCTATGCCGTGCCCGGCGAGCACGACGTCATCAACGACAAGGGCGTGGAGTTCTTCAAGATGTTCGGCCATCCGTCGGGTGAGAAATGGTATAGCTTCGACGCGGCGGGCGTTCACGCGCTCGCTTTGACGAACGTCGTGGACATCACGGCGGGTGGCCTGCTCGGGCGCGACCAGCTCGATTGGGCGCGCAAGGATCTCTCGGCGATTCCGAAGAGCACACCGGTCACCGTCTTCGCGCACATACCGCTCTACGCCGTCTATCCCGATTGGGGCTGGACGACCGACGACTTCTCGGAGCTGCTGACGATGCTGCGCCCGTTCGACTCCGTCACCGTCCTCAACGGGCACATCCACCAGGTCCTGTCAAAAGTCGACGGGAATGTGAAGTTCTTCACCGCCGCGTCGACGGCGTTTCCGCAGCCGAAGCCCGGCGCGGAGCCGAAACCGCACCCGCTCGTCGTGCCGGCCGGCGAGCTCGCAAGCCATCTCGGGATCCGAAACGTCACGATCGTCTCGGGCACCCATGAGATCGCGGTAGCAGACGAGACGCTCGCTGGGTCGTGAGGTAGGTCGATGGCGGCATCCGCCGATGCCGAACTCATATCTCGCCTCGCCGGCGACGACGAGTCCGCGCTCGACGAGGCGTACCACGCGCACGCACATCGCTGCAAAGCAGTTGCGATGCGCACGCTATCCGATGATGCCCTCGCTCAGGACGCGGTGCAAGAAGCGTTCCTCTCGCTTTGGCATCATCGAAGCGGCCTCGTCGTCCGAGCTGCCGGCATCGGCCCCTGGCTCGTCGTGGTGACCCGCAACGCCGCCCTCAACCTCGCGCGCACTGCGCGCCGTCGTTCGGCACGCGAGGCCGCGAACGCGCCGCTCGAATCGCCGCCCGATCCGACCGAACTCGCAGTCGCTAACGTCGAAGCCGCCGGATTGCGTCACGCGATCGAGCGGTTGCCCGACGAACAGCGCCAAGTCATTCGGCTCGCTTATTTCGGCGGGGCGACGCTCGCCGAAGTCGCGGCCCGGACGGGCTCGCCGCTCGGCACGGTCAAGCGTCGCGCGCAGCTCGCGCTCGCGCGGCTGGCGCGAACGCTCGGAGGTGCAGCGCGATGATAGATCATCCGACAGGCTTGCTGCAATCGCTCGGCCTCGGCGAGCTCGATCGCGACGATGCGCGCGCGGTGATGGAGCATGCGGATACGTGCGCCGCGTGCGCCGCCGAGCTCGCCGATGCGATGCGAGGCGTCGCCGCGCTCGCCTATGCTGCCACTGCCGAGCAGCCGGCGCATCAAAGACCGCCACTCCGCACGAGAGACTCGCGTTGGCTCGTAGGCGGCCTCGCCGCCGCTGTCCTGGCGCTCGGCGTTTGGAACGTCCAACTCGAAACGGCCGCAGTGTCCGTGCCGGTCGACGCGCTCGTGAACAGCCATTTCGCGCACCATGCGTTGGCCGGCGCCGGCGGACACGCCAAACTCATCCAGGCGCTCGACGGGTCGTGGGTCTACATGGTAGCGACGGACCTGCGGCCGCTGCAGGCGTATGACGTGCTGGTCGATGGAACGAAGATCGGCTCGATACGAGCCGATCTCAGGGGCAATGCGACCGGCTACTGGCACCGGCCGGCGGGCAAGATCGCGAGTGCATCGCTCGCAGGTCAGGATAGTACGCTACGATGGGACGGCCGCTGACGCGGCAAAACTCTCTCGAAGCATCTCCCAGAACCTGCGGGTGCGCGCGCAC
The DNA here is from genome assembly GCA_035710745.1 of Candidatus Eremiobacteraceae bacterium. Classification (NCBI taxonomy): domain Bacteria; kingdom Bacillati; phylum Vulcanimicrobiota; class Vulcanimicrobiia; order Candidatus Eremiobacterales; family Candidatus Eremiobacteraceae; species Candidatus Eremiobacteraceae bacterium. The sequence continues at coordinate 112,867 of DASTCX010000035.1, forward strand.
GCCGAGCAGATGAGCCAGCCGTTGATCTCATAGAGATCATCGGATTCGCACTCGCACGCGCGGCATCGTTTCGACATCTATATACGCTCCTGTTGCGTTCACAGTTCCCAATCAGGTCGAGCATCAAACACGATGCCGCCTTGCGGCCCGCCGGGCGAGCGAGCGCCGCATGAACCGGCAATGACCGTTTTCGCGATGGAACCACGGGGAACGCTATGACGTCACAACATCGAGGGGCGAATAGTCCGGACTGAAAGGAAACCAGACTCTTGAAGAATCGATTCATCGCCGCGTGGCTCGCGGCTGCGGTAGCAACCGCGGCCGGGTGCAACGGGCTCGGAAACACGATCGCCGGCTCGCTCGGTGGCAGCGGTACCGCCCGATTGATCGTCGCAGCGCCGAAGACGACCCAGAGCGGCATCGCCTTGCAGGCCGACCACGGCACGATCAACTCCGGCCTCAGCGCGTCGACGCCTATCGGCACGTATGCGAAAGTGAATGCCGGTAACGTCACGTTCGACATCAATACCGGGTCAGGCACCTCGGACCTCGTGCCCGCGATCAACGTCAACATCACGGCATCGACGAACTACAGCGTCGTCCTCGAGGGTGAACCCGGCCTTTCCGATTACATGGCCGTCAGCTTCGCCGACACGAACGCGCTCAACAATCCGAACACCGTCCGGTTCAAGGTGAACAACGCGGCGCCGAACCTGGCGACACCTGTGGACGTCTACGTCTGGCCGGCGTCGCAGTCGATGCCGACGACGCCGACGGTTCCCGCGCTTCCGCTTAATCAGGATTCCGGATCCGAGCCGAACCCGCCAGGCAACGCGTACATCCCGACTCTCGGAAGCTCCAACACACTGCCGAGCGGCACGTACGATCTCGCAATCGTTCCTCAAGGCACCATCCCCAACGGTTCGAGCGACCTGTTCGACGGCGCCACCGGCCTCAACGTGAACACGTCGTATTCGTTCACCATCGAAGACAACAACTCGACGCAGAACAACATCGGCGTGCTCTTGTCGATCGACGAGCCGATCCAGACGCAGAACCAGCTGAGGATCACCAAGCACGCCGTTCGATGACGCGACCGCTTCCGATACAACGACAAACAAACCCACAAATACAACCCACAAAATGTAGTAGGCCGAGCGAATGCTCGGCCTACTTCGTTAGGGTGACTGCATCCGAGCTTCGCTCGGACTACTACGCGTCGGTCGGCGTAGCCGTGCGGATCTTCTCGAGCGCGCGGCGCTGCAGCCGCGACACGTGCATCTGCGTGCACGAAAGGCGGCGCGCGATCTCCGACTGCGAGACGCCCTGGAAGAAGCGCAGATAGACGATGACCCGCTCGCGCTGCGACAGCGTCGCGCACGCGTCGCGTAGGAACGTTCGCTCCAGCAGCAGGTCGAGGCCGGCGTCGTTCGCGCCGACCGAGTCGCCGAGCGTCGTCGACGACCGCCCGTCGCGGCTGTCCATCTCGGCGTCGAGCGACGCGAGCGCGTATGCCCGGCTCGTCTCCTGTGCTTCGACGATGTCCTCGACGGATACGCCGAGCCGCGCCGCGAGATCGGCCGGAGTCACCGCTCTTCCCATCTCGATCGTCAGCTCTTCCACCGCGCGACCGACTGCGACGTTGAGATCTTTGAGGCGTCGCGGCACTCGCATCGCCCAGCTCTTGTCGCGGAAATGACGCTTGATCTCGCCGACGATCGTGGGGACGGCGAACGAACTGAACTCGACGCCGCGGCTCGGGTCGAAGCGGTCGATCGCCTTGATCAAACCGATTATGCCGACTTGGATGAGATCCTCGAGGCTCTCAGCGCGGCTCGCGAAACGCGAAGCGAGCTGGCGGACCATCGCGAGGTGCGCGAAGACGAGGTCGTCGCGGAGCGATTGCTCGCGGGTCTCCGCGAAGCGGGCGAACATCTCGCGACGCCGCGCGACGTCGATGACGCCGCTCGGCGGCGGCGTCGCGGGTCGTACTCCGAATGTCCGTTGAGAAACAGCCACTGGGAACGTCACCTCCCGTTGGTCCGCCGGTGCCGGACCTTCACGCCGGGTACCGCTTACCTGATACCCTGCCACACCGGGCGGAAACTAGCGATTCCGCAGAGGCGGACGCGAGCGGTCCGTCAAGCGAACCGCTCGCTCCATATGCGTTACGCACGGCCGCCGGCGATTATGCGACTGCCCGTCCACCGCTGAGCGCGCGGACGATCCACAGCAGCACGACGCCGCCGATGAACGCGACGAGAATGCTCCACAAGTTCAGACCCGTCGCGCCGATGTGCCCGAACATGTTGAAGAGCCAGCCGCCGATGATCGCGCCGACGACGCCGACGATGAGATCGCCGAGGACGCCGCCAGGGCCTTCGCCCGGCACGACAGCTTTGGCGAGAAAACCGGCCACGATGCCGACGATGATCCACGCGAGTATGTCCACGGGTTACCTCCTAAAGCGGTCGACGGTTGATGAGAGTCGTCATTCACACTTCCCAAACGGGCGCGCGACTATTCACGTGCCGTTTGGGCGACCCGGGCGCGGGTACGATTCGTGCGACGGCAACGCCGTCGAACCCGCCAAATGCATGACCGGAGGAATCGACCTATGATAGAGGACCTCGAGAAGAACCGACCCGGCGAGGTCGACCCGGAGCAGGTCGACGACGATTCCGACGACGACGAGGCCGAAGTCGGCGAAGCAGACGATACGACGTCGACCGACGCGGATGACGAGACGGCGCCCTGAACACGACGGACCGACGCTGCTTGAAACGAATCGGGGCCGGAAAAACCGGCCCCGACTATAGATGATTCCGCCGCTGCTAGCCGCTCATGCGCTGCCGGCGAGAAACTTCTCGCGCAAGCTCGCTTTCGCCGATGCAACGTCATCGTACATGCCGAACACCTTGACGAGACCGGTCACGTCGAAGATCCTGCGGATCTGCGGGTCCTTGCACACGATGGCGATCGAGCCGCCGTTGTCGCGAGCCGCTTTAAGCGCGGCGACGAGTGCACCAAGGCCCGTCGAATCGATATATGATACCTTCGCGAAATCGACCACGAGAAGGTTCTGTCCGTCCTTGATCGTCGAGACGAGCGCGCTCTTCACTTCCGGCGACGCGAACACGTCGATCTCGCCGACGAGTCTGACTTCGCTGATGCCGCTGTCGTCTTTTGAGGGTACCATCGTGACGCAGGTATCCACGCCGGACCTTTCTCTGCAAGCGCCGGGATACATCTGATGTACCCGCGGACCGCAACGGCTAAACCGCAGGGCGGCCAAACGACGAACGTGAAAGCGTCATACCCGTGAATTGGACTTTTGCGACGATCCGTGACCTGCCGCCGCGGCGACGTTGGGCTGTTTTGACGGCCGTCGCGCTCGCCGGCATCGCCATGCTCGCGATCGATCGCTATATCCCGGCCGTCCAACTCCGGCCGACCATCTTCTTACTCGTCGTCGCAGCTACAGCTTTCGGCGGTCTCTGGTTCGGGATCGGCTACGGAGTCTTGGCGGCCACCTCGTTTACTATCGCCGAAGCGCTGAGCGACGGAAAGCCGCTCGACACCGCTCTTTTCATCAACGCGACCCTCGCGGCTGCATCGACGTCGTTCATCCCCGTCATCGTCTGGTATGTCACACAGCGGGCCCGTCAGATCGCCGCCCTCGAAGCCAAACTCCGCCAGGCCGAATTCGATCGCGCTCAACTCGTACAGACCGAAGCCGTGCAGACCGCGCTCATGCGCACGGAGGCCAACTACCGCGCCGTCGGAGAGTCCATACCGTTCGGGATCTGGCAGACCGATGCGGCGGGGAGACTGCAGTATGTCAGCCAGAGCTTCCGTCAGGTCACGGGGCTGACGCTCGAGCAGATCGCCGAAAACGGTTGGCTGGCGCGCGTGCCGCCCGAAGACGCGAAACACTTCCTCGAACGTTGGGCCGAGCGCGAAACCGCGGGCGATGTCTGGGAGGGCGAATACCGCCTTCATGGCGTCGATGGCAAATTCTACACGATCCTATCGCGGGGCGTGCGTATCGAGGACGACAAGGGCGTCACAACCGGTTGGGCCGGCATGAGTCTCGACATCACCGACCGCAAGCGCGCGACCGACGCGGTCGCTCTTCTAGAGGAAGTCGGACGTCAGCTGACGCTCTCGCTCGACCCGAACACGATCCTCGAGCGCGTCGCGAACGTCTGCGCCGCCCGCTTCGCCGACTGGGTCGCGATCGACATCGTCCAAGACGACGGGTCGCTGCGTAGCGCGGCCGTCAGACACACGGACCCGATGAAGCTCGCGTCCGTCGTCGAGCTGCGGGCGTACCCGCGTGATCCCGAACAATCAACCGGCCCGCAAGCGGTCGTGAAGACCGGCAAATCCGAGCTCTATGGCGACGTAACGGATGAAATGCTTGTACGCGGCGCGCGCGACGAGCGCCATCTCGAGCTCTTGCGAGCCTTAGGGATGCGCTCGGCGATGATCGTGCCGCTCATCGCGCGCGAGCGCGTCATCGGCACGCTCACGCTGGTCGACGCCGAGTCGGGGCGGCGCTTCACCGAAAAGGAGCTGAGCGTCGCTGAGGTCCTCGCGGTGCGAACCGCGCTTGCCTATCAGAACGCGCTGCATTACGCTCGAGAGTCGCGAGTCGCGGATACGCTTCAGCGAGCGTCGCTGCCGAGCGAGCTGCCGCAACTGCCCGGGCTGCGGATCAACGCGACGTACCTGCCTGGAGCGACCGAATCGGAGATCGGCGGCGACTGGTACGACGCGTTCCTATTGCCGGACGGCAAGGTCGGATTCACCATCGGTGACGTCGCTGGCAAGGGCCTGCGCGCCGCGGTCTCGATGGGAGTCGTGCGCCAAGCGCTCCGTTACGCCGCGCTCGACGGCCTCTCGCCGTCGGCGGCACTCCGCCGCGTCAACCGTCACCTATGTCTCGAAGGTACGGGAATGGTCACCGCCGTGACCGCCGTCCTCGACCTCGCGAATGATCGCCTGGTCTACGCGGGTGCCGGCCACCCGGCCGCATTGGTCTGTTCTCGGTCAAGCGACGTCGAGCGCATCTCGACGGCGGGGATGCCGCTCGGACTATTCTCGCAGGCGGCATACACCGAGGTCGAGCGTCAGCTCGAGACCGGTGATCTGCTCGTCCTGTACACGGACGGCCTCATCGAGAACGAGCGCGATCTCGCGCGCGGCGAGCGCGATCTTGATGAAGCGATAAGCGCAGAATCGCGGTCCACATCGCCGAACCCGGCGCTCTCGATACTTCACCGCATGATCTCGGGTACGCCGAAAGACGACGTCGCGATCCTCACGATCGGCCTCGCGCGTTGGCCGGTCGATCGTCTCGACATCGAAGCGCCGGCGGTGCCTGCGAGCGCGCGGATGCTCCGGCAATCGCTTCGGCGCCTCGCTGCGGGTGTCGGACTTGACGAACAGCGTTCGTTCGGGATGCTCGTCGCCGCGGGCGAAGCGATTTCGAACGTCATCGAGCATGCGTACGGCTTGCGTGAGGGGCTCATCCGTTTGACCGGCAAACGCGTCGACGATCAGCTCGTCGTCGAGATCAGCGACGATGGGAGTTGGCGCGCGCCGCGTTCGGAAGGCCGAGGCAGGGGACTCGCGCTCATGCGATCGATCGTCGACCAAACCGACATCACCGCCGACGGATCCGGTACGACGGTCACGCTCATCATGTCGCTCGCGCCGACGCCGGCGCCGGCGTCGGAGAAGGTCGTATGACCGATCAAGCGCGCTTCACGTCGCGCACGCAAGCCGGCGCCCTCATCTTGGACGTCGTCGGCGAACTCGATATCCTCAACGCCGGCGACCTTCGCTCGGCGATGTCCGAGGCGGCATCGCAAAACGGCGGGCCGTTCGTGCTCGCGCTCGACAAGCTCTCCTATTTCGACAGCCAGACGCTCGAGATTCTCGTCGAATTCTGGAAGCGTCTCAACCTCGCGCGCCGTACGATGGTCATCGTCGCGGGTCGTGCGACGCCTGCACGCCGCCTCCTCGACGTCAGCGCGATCTCGAGCGTCATCACGACGCTCGACACCGTCGACGAGGCGCTCGCCGAGGTGAGCTCGCCGAATTCCTGACGGCGCCTAGCTCCGTTTTCGCGATGCCTTGTTCTGCTTTGGGACTTTACCGCCGGCTGCGCGCGCCTCGGACAGGCCGATCGCGATCGCCTGCTTGCGGCTCGTCACCTTCTTGCCGGACCTGCCCGAGCGCAGTTTCCCCTGTTTCATCTCGCGCATGCTGCGCTCGACTTTTTCCTGCGCCTTCGGCCCGTACTTGTGTTTGCCGGTCTTGTGTCTTGCTGCCATACGCGAATGTTTTCCCAGGGTCGGCCTGACTTATGCGGGCGGCGTCCGGGTATATTCAAGACCGGCACGAGGAGGTGCGCAAAGCGGATGAGGCGATTAGTGGTCATAATGCCGAATACGTTGAGCCGAGCGTTCGAGGCGATCGACGGTCTCGCAGACGAAGGCGCGCTGCGACCCGACGACTGCGCCGTGCTGAAGGCGTTCTACGCGACTGGTTGGCAGGACGGTTTCGTCTCCGGCGGCATGACGGCGCTCTCGCGCGCGCTCGGTATCAGCGAAGCGCGGCTCGATTCGTCGATCGATGCGTTGAGCAAGATCCAGGCGGTCGAGCGCCACAGTTTGGCTGACGATGACATCTCGATCGAGCTGCTCGCGCTCAGCAGGCCATGGATGGCTGGTGACATCGCGCTCGGCTGGTGGCGCTATCACCTCGTCGACGATGAATCGGGTGAGATCGAAGGACCCTCAGCGGCTTAGATGATCCGCCGCGCGCACGCGTTCCTCGCGTTGCTCGCGGATGCCGCGGGCCAAGCCGGCAAGGACAACATCGTCCGCATGGCCGCCGCGCTGGCGTACTACGCGCTCTTCGCACTCGCGCCGATCGGATTCATCGCACTCGCGGTCGCGGGCTACGCCGTCGGTTCCGCGGAAGCGCAAGCGCATCTCGCATCCGAGCTCGATCTGCTCATGGGACCGACGCTCGCCGCAGCGATCGAGGGCGTGCTCGGATCGTACAAGGCCGCCGGCCATTCAGCGGCCACCGGCGTCGGCCTGGCACTCCTCGCCGTCGGGGGCTCGGGCATATTCCTCGAGCTGCGCGAATCCCTCAACGCGATACTGGGAAGGCGGTCTCCGCAACGCGCGGGCTTCATCCGAATCGTCACCCTTCGCGCTCTCGCGTTCGCGATGACGCTGCTTGGTTCGGCAGTATTGCTCTTCGGAATGGCGGCGAGCGTTGCGTTTCAGGGATTTCTCAAAGACGCAGCCGGGCTGTTCCCGCAGACGAGCGCGATCATCGCGCTCGGCGGCACCGCGGTTCTCCTCGTCATATCGATCGTGGCGTTCGGACTGCTTTACCGCCAGCTGCCGCGGCCGAAGCCCATTTGGCGCGACGCATGGGCCGGCGCGGCAGTCGCGGCGGTGCTTTTCTGTCTCGGTGAGTTCGTCCTGAGCGCGTATCTCGGCCGCGCCGCGCCGGTCTCGCCGATCGGGGCGGCCGGCTCGATCTTCGCCGTGCTCATCTGGGTCTTCTACTCCGCGCAGATCGTCTACTACGGCGCGGAGTTCGCGCATGCGTGCGCGGCGCGAAGGTCGCGCGCTACGACCCCGTCGACGTGACCGACGTCGCGACGAGCGCGATCGCTGCCGCCGCCATCAAGAGCGTCGCCGCCCAGCCAAGCCCATTAGCGAGGGGTCCGATGCGCCGCTCGCCCATGACTTTCTTGTCGTTCGAGATGAGCATGATGAAGACGAGCAGCACCGGCGCGAGAAATCCGTTGATCACGGCCGTCCAGAACAACATCATGATCGGGCTGATGCCCATCAGGTTCACCTGCATCCCCACGATGGCCGACGCCGCGAGGATGGCGTAAAAACGCGGCGCCCGTCCGGGGGTCTCGTCGAGCCCATGCTTCCATCCGACAGCCTCCGATATGGCGTACGCCGTCGATGCCGTGAGTATCGGCACCGCGAGGAATCCTGTGCCGATGAGTCCGAGCGCGAGCAGCTCGCCTGAAAAGCGGCCGGCGATCGGTTCGAGCGCTTGCGCCGCCTGCGCCGCCGTGTCGATGTGATGGACGCCGTGCGCGAACAGCGTCGCGCCCGTCGCGAGGATGATGGCGAACATGACGACGTTCGAGAAGAGCATGCCCGAGTTGACGTCGACTGCCGCGTAGCGGATCTCCGCGCTCGTCGTCCCCCGTCGCTGCCACAGATGGCGGCGACCGGCTGCGACGTCTTCTTCGACCTCTTGCGTCGCCTGCCAAAAGAACATGTACGGCGAGATCGTCGTGCCGAAGATCGCGACGAGCGTCGCGAGGTATCCCGAATCGAAGTGGATCGTCGGGACGAACGTACCCGCGATCACGTCGCGAAGCGAAGGGTGAGCGAGCAGCGATGCTCCGATATACGCGAGCAGGCTGAGCGCAAGCCATTTGAACACCGAGGCGGCGACTTTGTACGAGCCCCAGATCTGAAGCGAGACGATGATGAAGCCGATCGGGAGCACGAGCGCGACCGCTTTCACCGGCACGAACAGGTTGACGGCAGCCGCTATCGCGCCGATATCCGCACCCGCATTGATCGTGTTCGCGATCCCGAGCGCGCCGACGAGCGCGAGCACGACCCAGCGGGGATGGCGCTCGCGCAGGACCCCCGCCAGTCCTTTGCCGGTGACGAGGCCGATCTTCGCGCAGAGGAACTGGACGGTCGACATGAGCGGCAGCGTCACGATCGTGGTCCATAGCGTCGAGAAGCCGTACCCCGCGCCGGCGATCGAATAGGTCGCGATCCCCGATGGATCGTCGTCCGAGGCGCCGGTTATGATGCCGGGGCCGAGGATCGCGAGATACTTGAGCCAGCCGCTCTTCGTCCGGGCGAGCGCCGCCTCGCGGATGCCGAGATCCGCGGACGGCACAACATCCTGCGGCTCGCGCTTGCGATCGTCGCCCTGCGCGCTCAAGGACGCGAGGTAGCCACGTCGGACTGTTGCACGACGAGCGCGAGCGCGAAGACGATGACGATCATGAGGAACTGCGATGACGCGACGCGGTCGCTCTTCGCGCGGTCTTTTGATTCGCGAGAGTCCATACTGGAATGAGGCTACCCCGAAAACCGAGACACGATGCGTGGGGGCACCGCATGGGGCGTTAATAATCCGCCGATGTGGGAATCAAACGATAACGTCACTCGAACCTTAGGAGGTACTCCATGCCCTACGTAGTCGCTTCCGACACGTACACGGCGCCGCCGGATACGTCAAGCTCTTCCACGACGACGCAGCAGAACCAACCCGCACCGGCAACGGTTCCCACCACGAGCACGAGCACGTCGACGACGACCACGACGACGAGCGTCAACCTGAGCCCGACTACTTGGACGGTGATCGTCGTCGCCGCGATCCTCGTGATCGCGCTCATCGTGATGGCTTCGCGCAGCTCGAACGACGGCAGCTCGACGACGATCGTGCGTTGATCAGGAGGTCCGCTTTAGCCTGACCTTATCGTACGCGCACTCGAGCACGAATGCGTTGAGCCGATACCCGACGCGCCCGCGCTTCGATGAAGGCGGAATCGAGCGGATGAGTCCCTTGCGCTCCAATCCGACAAGCGACGCGTGGACGGCCAGCGGTGATATGCCGATGCTCTCGGCCGCCGCTTCATGGCCGGGATAGCGTTCGCTCGCAAGGGACTTCGTCGTGCAGCGGGTCCACAAATACGAGAAGACCGCCTTCTCATTGCGTCGCAGGCAGCTCGACCCGGCGATCGACCCGAAAAGCTCTTCCCACACGTCATCGCAGAGCGTCCGGTCGCGGTTACGCTTAGCCACGTGCATCCCCCACGAACGCCCGTTCGACCGGTAAGAACGTTGTCCCTCTCGCCGGGCAGTGGCGCGGGGGTCGGTGAGGGAACACCTGTGCTATGGCACATGCGATTTGGAACGGCACGATCAACTTCGGTCTCGTGACGATCCCGGTGAAATTATTCACCGCGGTCCGAGAGAACGAGCTGCACTTCAATCAGCTGCATGCGAAAGATAAAGGAAGGATCCGTTATCAGCGCGTGTGCGAGTCGTGCGGAAAGGAAGTCACCTGGGACGACATCGTCAAGGGCTACGAATACGAGAAGGGCGACTACGTCGTCCTCAGCGATGAAGACCTGAAGCAGGCGAACGTCGAGGCGACGCAGTCGATCGACATCGTCCAGTTCGTCGACCTCGACGAGATCGACCCGATGTACTATGAGAAGCCGTACTACCTCGAGCCCGAGAAAAAGGGTCGCCACGCGTACGCGCTTTTGCGCGACGCGCTCGCCAAATCGAACAAGGTCGGGATCGCGCGCGTCGTCATCCGCACGCGCGAGCATCTCGCCGCGCTCAAACCGAATGGCGACGCGCTCGTCCTCGAGATCATGCATTTCGCCGACGAGCTCGTCGAGGTCGGCGACTTCAACATCCCGGATCGCAAGGAAGCGCCGCCGGCGAACGAGATGAAGGCCGCGCAGATGCTCATCGGCACGATGTCGGCGAAATTCGAACCGGAAGATTTCCGCGACAAGTATCGCGACGACGTCCTCGAGATGATCGAAGCGCGCGCGAAGGGCCAGCCGCAAAAGCGCGCCGCGAAGAAGGCACCGGCGACGTCTAAGGTCGTCAACCTCATGGACGTCCTCCAGCAGAGCTTGGCCGAACGCAAAGGCAAAGGCGCGGCGAAGGCTCCTGCGAAGTCCGAGGCGAGGAGCAACGGCAAGAACGGCGCTCGCAAAGTCAAAGTGAAGACCGCGTGATCTGGGACGCGCATCAAAGCCGCGGCGGTCGACCGTAAAGGTCGACCGCTCCATTCCAAGGTGAGACGAACGCTCTTCGGCGGACACCCGCCCGCGCCGATGCTTCCTTCGCTCGGACGCGCGCCGTTCGACTCGGAGGATTGGCTGTTCGAACTCAAGTGGGATGGCGTGCGCCTCATGTGCCTCGTCGAGCCGAAGCGCGTGACGGCCGTCTCGCGCACCGGACGTGACATGGTGCCGTATTTCCCCGAGCTCGCGGAGCTGCGCGGGGCTTTCAAGAAGCTACCGGTGTGCGTCGACGGCGAGATCGTCAGCCTCGACGCGCGCGGTCACTCGAGCTTCCAGCGTCTTCAGCCGCGCATCAATCGTTTGCGCGGCGGGGATCCGACGCCCGGCCGGCTCGCTTTCGCCGCCTTCGACCTGCTCGGCCGGGTCGAGGCCGACCTTCGCGGCAAGACGCTCGACGAACGCAAAGCCGCCCTCGAATCCTCGCTTCGCGCGAGCGACGATTTCGTCATGTGTTCGAAGCACGTCATCGGCGCCGGCAAGCGGCTGTTCGCACAGGCACGCAAACTCGGCATCGAGGGGATCGTCGCCAAGCGACGCGCTTCCGCATACGTCTCGGGCCGGTCGCGAGATTGGTTGAAGCTCAAGGCGGTCCTCAGCCAGGAGTTCGTCATCGTCGGGTGGACCGAACCGCGCGGGTCGCGCCGCCACTTCGGCGCGCTGCTCGTCGGAGTCTACGAGAAGGGCGTGCTGCGCTTCGCCGGCCATGTCGGCACGGGTTTCGATGGCTCGACGCTTGCGGATATTCACCGCCGCCTCGCACCGCTCGAGACGAAACGCAAACCCGTCCCCGAAGACCCGATCGTCAACTCGCCCGTCCATTGGGTCAGGCCAAAGCTCGTGGCAGAAGTGAAGTTCGCCGAATGGACGTACGACGGCGTCCTTCGCCATCCGGCCTATCTCGGCTTGCGCATCGACAAGCGGCCCGAGGAGTGTGTGCGTGAGACACCGGCTGGTACAACCCGAAGATGAGCGCGCGCCCGCGTCGGTCTGCCGCCAAGCCCAACGCCGAGCACCCCGATCTCGCGGAGTACCGCAAGAAGCGCGATTTCGCGCGCACGCCGGAGCCGGCGTCGTCGAAGCGCCCCGCTCGAAAGACCACGGAGCCCCGCTTCGTCGTCCAGATGCACCGCGCGTCGCACTTGCACTTCGACTTCCGGCTCGAAGCCGGCGGCACGCTGAAGTCCTGGGCGGTGCCGAAAGGCCCGTCGATGGATCCTAAGGATAAGCGGCTCGCGATGCGCGTCGAAGATCACCCGCTCGCGTACGCGAACTTCGAGGGCCAGATCCCAGCTGGCAACTACGGGGCCGGCCAGGTCATCGTCTGGGATACCGGCACGTACGGTTTGTTCGAGGGCGAGGATCCCGCTCGCGAGATCGAGCGCGGTTCCGTCAAACTCGTCATGCACGGCAAGAAGCTGAAAGGCAATTTCGCGCTCGTCAAGATCAAAGCTCGCGACGGCAGCCACAACGCGTGGCTGCTCATCAAAGAGGCGGACAAGTTCGCCAAACCCGGAGAAACGCGGCGCGACGACCGTTCGGTGCTGACGAAGCGCACGCTCGACGACGTCGCGGACGATCCCGGCGCGAAGACGTGGCAGTCGAATCGGGTGGCGAGCAGCGCAAGATCGAAACGAGCCGGACGCGTCGCGACGGCACGACAACAAGCCGGTGCAGTTCGGCTCGCGCCTCCGCCTGCGACCGTCGAGCTCAAGCGGCCCGAAAAAGTGCTGTTCCCGAAGGACCGCTATACGAAGGCCGACCTCGCCGCGTACTATGAGGCGGTCGCGCAGACGATGCTGCCGTATCTCGCCGGTCGGCCCCTTTCGCTCCAGCGGTACCCAGACGGCATCGACGGGCCGTCGTTCTTCGAGAAGAACGTCGGACGCGGCGCACCCGATTGGTTGAAGACAGCGGTCGTCGCGGGATCGGAAGACGGCGCGAGCGTCCGCTACATCATCTGCGAGGACCGCCAGACGCTCGCGTATCTCGCCAACCTCGCCGCGATCACACTCCACGTCTGGACGTCGCGCGTCGGTTCGCTCGACGAACCCGACTTCGTGTTCTTCGACCTCGATCCGGGTGACAAGTGCCCCTTGCGGCGGCTCGCCGAGGTCGCGCTTCGTCTGCGCGACATTCTCGTCCAGATCGGCTTGCGGCCGCTCGTCAAATCGTCGGGCGGCAGCGGTCTCCATGTCCTCGTTCCGCTCGGCCCCGGTTACGACTATGAGGTCGTCAAGACGTTCGGCGAGATCGTCGCGCGGAGGATGGTCGAGGTCATGCCTGACGACGTCAGCCTCGAGCGGTCGACGCGCCGGCGCGCAGCCGAGGCGGTCTACTTCGATTTCGTGCAGATCGGCCGAGGCAAGACCATGGTCGCGCCGTACTCCGTGCGAGCGTCGGAGGGCGCGCCGGTCTCGATGCCGCTCGACTGGCGCGAGATCGAACGCGCCTCGAAAAGCCGCGCGCGCGATGCGCGCTCCCTGTTCCTCACCTGGACCATTAAGACGGCGCCGGCATTGCTGCGGCGCCGCGGAGACGCGTGGAAGGGCGCGCTGCGCCGGCCGAGGTCGCTCGAAGGCGCCGTCAAGGCGCTACGTGCGAAGTGGCGCTAGGGCAGCAGCGGCAGCCTAAACCGCGCGCCTCCCGGTCAGCAGATTGTAGATGACGCCGATGACGACGAGCACGATGAGGATGTTGATCAGCGAGCCGCCGATGTGCGCGACCAAACCGATCAGCCAGAAGACGAACAGGATGACGAGAATCGTCCAGATCACGTTTGCCATGCCTAACCCTCCACGACGTTTTGAAAGCGGCACGCCGCCGCGCTGAGCGGGTTGATGCCCGAATGCGAGGCATTGCAAACCTTTAGCGTCGCAACGTCATGACGAACGTCACCGCCGGGCCTTGCAGCGAGAACGCGTCGGTCGGGATCGGTCCGGCCAGGCCTCCGTACGGCACGCCCTGGCCTGCGAGCGTGTAGCCGGCGTCGTACACGCCTGTGAGGTTCGTGCCGTAGAGCCCAGCCTCGAAAGCGCCACGCCGCCAAGTCAGCCCGGCCTGCAACTGCGCGAACGGCGGCCGGTTCAGCTCGTTGTAGCGTCCTTCGTAGCGCACGAGCGCGTCCTCCGAAAGCGCGCCATCGCTGTCATGCTCGAGATCGAAGGTCGCCGTCTGGAGCGGCACGCCGAGATATTGCTCGCCGGCGACGATCGAACCGTCTTGGAAGAGCGGGGACACGGTGGTCGGCGCTGCCGCATCGACGGCATACGCGACCCGCGCCCGCGTCGACCCGCCGATGAGCCAGCTCGCATGGCTCTCAAGTCCCTCGTAGACCGAATCTCCGACGTTGATCGGAAAGCTCTCGCACTCATTCGGAGGCGGAGGTGGTCCGCCGGAGGGATTGCAATCGACCGACGGGATGAAGCGGTGCGACGAGTCGCGCAGCGACGTGCGGAACACGTCGATGCCGACGCGCGCGGACCGTGCGCCGCCGAAGAGGTGCTCGAATCCGAGCCCGATATCGGTCGCGCGATCCGCGGTGAGGTGCGGATTGCCGATGTCGAAGAAACCGTCCGGATCGGGCGGCGGAAGCGATGCCGGCACGTACAGCTCGAGCAGCTGTGGCGACTGGAAAGTCGTGCCGAACGATGCCCGGATCGACGTCTGCGCGTCGGGCGTCCACACGACGCCGACACGCGGGTCCGTGCTCGCGCCAAAGGTGCTGAAGTCGCTCGCATACGCGGCGGCCTCGACGTGGATCTTCGAGCTCGCGTCCACCGCATAGCGGATTCCAAGAGATCGCTGCGTCTGTCCGAGTACGACCGGGGATGGACCAGCGGCGCCTGCGGCGGCGAGCGGGCCGACGACGATCTGATCCTGTGCGCCGCCGGGAGTCGGCACCGTGCGAAGCGATTCGGTACGCAGGTCTGCTTTGATCGTGAGCAGGCCAGAAGAGAATGGTCGATCGATCTGAACGACGTCGTCGCCGATCAGATCGCGTTCGTCGAGCAGGAAAGGATCCGTGCCCGCTGCCGGTCCGACGACCGACTGGTCGAACAGCGACGTCAGATGACGGATCGTGAGGGTCGCCGGAGCCGCGCCCGCCTGGTCGGCGTGGCCGAGCGGAAGCTGGACGTCGAGACCGTATGCGCCGTCGTGCGTCAGCTGCGCCGAGCCGGAGAAATCGACGTGCGTCGCCTGCGCCGGGATCAGTGCCGGCGTTTCGATCGCGCTCAAAGACGCCGAAAGGTCGTGAAAAGCGCTTTGCCCGCTCGCGGTGACGAGCACCGAGCCGGCGCCGCCATCGATCCCGAAGCGGACTTTCGCGAGCGCCGTCGATCCGTTCACGCCGCTGCCGACGAAGATGTTATCGCCGTCCGTCGACAGCACCGCGGCGTCGGGGTCGCCGCGCGTCGTCTGCCGATGGAGCGATATCGCGTAGCCGACGCCCGAGTCCGATCCGGTCGCTTGTGCGGTCGCACCGAACGCACCGAACGATCCCATGCTCAAGCGCATGAGCGCGTGCGACGTCGACGTCGGGTCGAGCGTCTGCACGTTGATCGTGCCGCCGATGGTGTTCGGCCCGGCGAGCGAACCCGGCGAGATGCCGTCGACGACCTGCACGGATTCGAGCTGCGCCGGATCGATGAGCGACAGGTCGAACGCTCCCGATCCGCCGCTGTTGATCGCGTGGCCATCGAGGTCGACGAGCGTCTCGGTCGGGTCAGGACCGCGAAGCGATACCGCGGCCGGCGCAGCAGGATTGCCGCCGGTCGGCCGCACGACGACGGCGATGTCGGCTTCATCCGCGAGCAGCGACGCGAGGTCGCCGCCGCCGCGCGCCGCATAGGTGCGCACGTCGAGCTGCTGCGTCGGCGCCGATGAGGTCTGCAATGCGTCGCCGGCGCGCGTGACGACGCGCCCGATCGTCGTCAGCGACGACGTCGATCGCGCGAGCTGCACGTCGATGATCGTCGTCTGCCCGGTTACTGCGCTCACTTCACGCGCACCGGGCGACTCGTAGCCTTTCGCATATACGTCGAAGACGTACGTGCCCGGTGCGACTGCTATCGAGTAGCGGCCCTGCGGATCAGTCGAGGCCGATCGGGTGATGCCGTTGCGGACGAACGTCACGAGGGCCCGATTGACCGGCGTACCGTCGATCGTCGTGACGGTGCCGGTGACGGGAGCGCTTTCAATCGCGGCGGGCGCCGCGACGGCAGGCTCGCCGAACATGATCACTGCCGCGAGTAAAAGCGGAGCGAAGAACAAGCGTCGCGCGCGCGACAAACTGATGCGCATGATGCGGGAACCGCCTTGTCGTCCGGCCGGCGGCCGGATGCGTGGGAACCGAGGGGCCGGATCCGCGTTAGGTCAGGCGGCTTTGGGCGGAGCGCGTTTCCCCGCACGACGGGAAAGGACGGAGCCGCGTCCTGATGCAGGCGGAGTTTCGATCAGTCGCCTGTGCGCGTCGGCGCGCGACCCGGCGGCGTCGCGCCGAGCGACGAGCCGTACGAGCGCGGACGTCAAGCGACGCGTCGAAGCCGACAGCGCGCGCAGACCACGCCAGAGTGCAAGCGCGACGAGGATGCCGGTCGCGCAAACGATGCTCGACCCGAGCCAGATCGAACCGCCGAGGGTCGAAGCGAAGCCCGGCTGGATACCGGTCGCGAGGCGACCGTCGATCGACTCCATCGCGACGAGGACGACCAACGTCGCGGGTACGATTGCGAGCACGAGGCGCAGCGGCGTGCGCAGCCCGCTTGCTCCGAGCACCGCGTCGAGCGCGCCCCTGAAGCGCCGCGCGTCGGCGAGAGCAGCGATCAGGAACACGAAGGCGCCGACGAGCGTCAGCCCCGCCGCGACGAGCGTCGCGATCGATCGCGACACGTGACCGATGTGGTCGTACGTGTCGTGCGGCACGAGGTAGTCGCCCGCCGCATCGATGGCATAGTGCGCTGCGACGGCGGCGACGCACGCGGCCGAGAAAAGAACGGCGATGCCGAACATGGCCGGCATCGCGCGGCGTGCGAGCGATCTCATCCTGAGGCGGACGCGCATGAGAGAGCG
Organism: Candidatus Eremiobacteraceae bacterium; assembly: GCA_035710745.1. Classification (NCBI taxonomy): domain Bacteria; kingdom Bacillati; phylum Vulcanimicrobiota; class Vulcanimicrobiia; order Candidatus Eremiobacterales; family Candidatus Eremiobacteraceae; species Candidatus Eremiobacteraceae bacterium. The sequence goes on from DASTCX010000035.1 coordinate 129,851, forward strand.
ATTCGCGTCAGGCGGCGGCGCTCCCCGGGCGCCGCCTAGAATCGGCGGCGGCTCGCTGCGACTATCCCGCCGGCAAGAGCGACACCCAGGACGTACGGCCCATAGGCCACGATCCAGAGCAGTGCACCGACGATCGCGATCGTGAACGCTTTGACCGATCCGAGCGCCGCGGCCCACGAGCTGGCCAGTTGCGCACCGATGCCGACGCTCACCGAGCGGGCAGGCGCTTCGTCCTGCAGGTCGACCGTGACAGTCGACATCGCGACGCGATGCTGCAGCGCTTGTACCTCTGCGTCGAGCTGCTCGATCTGTTCGCGCGTCGAAGAGACCTGGTTCTCGACGGCGAGCACGTCGTCGATCTTGCCAGCGCGCGACATGATCTTGAGAAGGTCGGATTCGGTGCTGCGCAGGTTGCGAAGCCGCGCTTGCCCGTCGACGATCTGCGTCGAGACGTCCTCGGCGCCGACCGATCGCGACTGGACTCCGCCGATCTTGCCGAGCGCGTCGAGCGTCGATTCGAAGCGGAGCTGCGGCACGCCGATCTCGACGTGTGCCGTGTGCACGACGCCGGGCTGCGTCGGCGTCTCGTCGTCGAGCGAGAGCATCTCGCCGCCTTCCGCGCGCGCGGTCGCGCTGACGCTGCCGATCGCCTTCTCGACGTCGGGGACGATGAGGCTCATGCCCGCGGTGCGAGCGACCTGGCCGGTGCTTTGCATCGAGGGCTCGAGCTGTGCTTGACCTGTCTTCGCCGCGGCTGCGGGTGCGGGGGCGCCGGCGTCTCGTCCGACTACGGCGTTCGCCGCGTAGCTTGCGGGCGCGATGCGTTCGAGCGCGATCGGCGTCGAGCCGTTCGTCGACCCGTACGACGCGAGCGACTCGGGCGCGGGCTTCGGCGTGATGAAGATGCCGAACACGACGAGCGCTCCAAGCGCCGACGACACGACGAGCGCGCGCCTCCACGGCGTGAGCGACCACCACCAACCGAACCATGGATGACCGAGCCGCTTGCGCTCTTCTTCTTTTTCGATCGCGTCGAGCGCGCGCGCGAGGCCACGCCCGCTCGGCTCGGGAGCGGTCGCCTCGAGCTCGAGCATCGCGGTCTGGATCTTCGCGAGCTCATCGACTTCGGCAGCGCACGCGTCGCATGACGCGACCTCGAGCGCAGCCGACTGCCGCTCGCCCATCGGCAGCGTGCCGTTGACGTACCAGGGCAGCAGCTCTGCGATCTTCGCGTGGCTCATGAGACGTCCGCCCGGACGCCGCGGCGCTCGAGCGTCTCTTTGAGCCGCTTTTTCGCGTAGAACATCCTCGTCTTCACCGTGTTCACCGGACAGCCGACGATCTGCGCGATCTCGGCGTAGCCGTAGCCGTGTCCGAACGTCAGCACGAGCACCGCACGATGCTCGGCCGATAGGGTGGCGAGCGCGAGCGCGACGTCGTTACGCACGCTCTCGTGCAGCGCGGCAGCCTCTGGCGCGAGCCGCTGGTCGTCCGGCGCGTTCTCGACCGCATGAAGGTCGACGACCGGCGGCCGGCGGCGGCGCAGCGCATCCATCGCCTTGTGATAAGCGATGCCGAAAACCCAGACCGACGGTTTCGATCTGCCATGGAACCGAGCAGCGTTCTTCCAGACCTCGACGAGCACGTCGTCGGTGAGCTCCTCCGCCAGTTCGACGACATGGACGAAATGGAGGAAGTACCGGAACAGCGGCCGCTGATACGCACCGTAGAGCCGCTCGAAGGCGGCGCGATCCCCGCGCGCGATCTGCGCGATCCACAAACCTTCGAGCGCCGGGCCGTCGTCGGGTAGCGGCATACCGTCTAGTCGCTTGGACATCTCAAAAGGTTCATCGGGCGCTACCCGTGTCCGGACGCACCACCGCTCGGCGGCCCGAAGAAAAACACCCACACGGCGAATGTTTCGCCGATGTCTTCGAAGCGATGGGCCTCTCCCGCCGGGACAAATATGAGGTCCCCGGCCGCCACGCTCTGCCGGCCTTCCGGGGACGCGAACGACGCCGTGCCGGTCGCGACGACGTACAGCTCATCGCAATCGTGCGGGGTTTGCGGATCGACGCCGCGGGGCGCATAGTATTCGACCTCGACGCCGTAGCGGTCGACTATGGGCGTCGCGAGGTTGTCGGAAGGACGTGGTTTCGCCGCCGCGTCGGACGGACCGATGATCCAGCTCATGTGCGATGAGTGCGCAGAAAACGAGCGGTCGACCTTTGCCTCTGAGAAAATGTAGCGGTCGAGCTTTAGCTCGACCGCCGCGGCCTTCCCTCACACGCCTTCTATCACGGATAGCCCGGCGGGAAGACATACGCCGGTATCCAGCTCGGCGGCGTGCCGATGACGAGCGTGATCTCCTCGAACGGTGAGAACGCGATCGTCGTCGGATCCATTCCCGGCTGGAGCACGCCGTCGATGTAGACCGAGACCGAGCCCGAGTAACCGGCAAACCCGTTCGTGCTCAGCGGCTCGCCCCAAAGATCGAAGTACTGCGCGAGGGTGAACGCCCTGCCGTCCGGCGGCTCGATGTGGATGATGCCCGTCTCGTCGTGCGTGTGCACATAGTAGACGCATTTGGCATGATAGACGAACTTGTTGTGGCCAGGCTGCTTCATGCCGGTGCCGCGCGGCAGCGCGATCTGTTCGCCGTTGACGAACATAGAGAGGTGGACGTGGTGGTGGAACTGGTTGTCGAGCGCGCCCTTGCAATCGATGCCGTCGATCTGCTGGCCGTGACCGCCGGTCGACGTGTCGCCTTCGGGAAAGGTGTCGGTCCCTACGGTCGTTCCGATGACGAGTTGCATCGGCGTCGGCGACGGCGTCGGCGACGGTGCGAGCGTCGGGCTGGGCTGCGGGTTCGGGGCGACCGCGCTCGACGCCCCGCCGCCGGCGCCGCAACCGATCGACGCCGCCGCTGCGATGGCGCATAGAACCATGCCGGCGAATGCGGTTGATCTCATCGATTGCTCCCCCCAAGCGACTCGGTGAATCCTCGATGATTCCTCGCCACCCGGCAGCGCCTCCCGCCGAGTCGCCGCTCGCTCGAAGAGCAAACGAGAGCGGCCGATCGTATACGATCGGCCGCCTTTCTCAGTGCCGCGGATCCGCGATCACGGATAACCCGCCGGGAAGAGGTACACCGGTATCCAGCTCGGCGGGGTGCCGATGACGAGCGTGATCTCCTCGTACGGCGAGAACGTCACCGTGTTCGGATCCATCCCCGGCTGCAGCACGCTGTTGATGTACACCGCGACCGCACCCGTGTAGCCGGCGAAACCGTTCGTGCTCAGCGGCTCGCCCCAGATGTCGAAGTATTGCTTAAGGTTGAAGGTCCGCGCGGTCGGCGGTTCGATGTGGATGATGCCCGTCTCGTCGTGCGTGTGCAAGAAGTACGCGCACGTCGCGTGATAGATGAACGCGCCGTGCCCCGGATTCTTCATGCCGGTGCCGCGAGGCAGAGCGATCTGCTCGCCGTTCACGAACATCGAGAGATGGACGTGATGGTGGAACTGGTTATTGAGAAACGCGCGGCAGTTGATCCGATCGACCTGCTGACCGTTTCCGCCCGACGCGGTGTCGCCTTCAGGAAATACGTCCGTGCCGATCGTCTCGCCGAGCGAGAGTTGGATCGGCGTCGGCGTCGGTGTCGGCGACGTGAACCGCGACACTTTCGCGGCCGGCGGTTGCGAGAGGACGGATCCGCCCGTCGTGCCGGAACCGCCGCAGCCGACGATGGTCGCTACCGCGACGGCACCGGCCGCTATAAAAACGAGTGCAGATGTCTTCATTAGCAATGAGCCCCCATCGATCTGCCTAAGCTCCTCTAAGTTCTACCCTGGCCGAGCGGCGTCCCCGCGAGGTACCAGGGCCTTTCTTCCCTTTTTACGCTTCGTCAAAAAGGGGGAGCGGTCGAGATTCATCTCGACCGCCGCGGCCTTTCATATACGCTCGATCAGAGCGGAGCTATGAGCTTGAACGTGATCTGACTGCCGGCAGCATATTGCGTCGTGTTGAAGCCGTTGTTCAGCTTGAGCAAGTACTGCTTGTCCAAGATGTTCGTCCCGGCTATCTCCCAGCCGAACCCGCTGCCGTCGGGCGGCGGACGTCTGCCGATCGACGCGCCGAGCTCGACATGCCCCGGTAAGCGACCGGTCCCGTTCTCGAACTGTGCCGGGAAGCCGCTTCCCCACGTCGTCTGGAGCGTCGCGTAGCGCTGCGGCGCGTATACCCACGTATACGCTGTATTCAACGTGTTCGTCTGGTCGTGATCCTCGAGCGCGAAATCGTTCGCACCTTGCAGCGATCCGGGTGAGAACAAGAACGTGCCGCCCGAGATGCGCTTCGCCGAGCTTTGGCCTAGGAATTCGAACGAGCCGTCGGCCGCGGACGTCGTCGTGAACCTGTCCTGAGATTTCGCTTTGTTCATCGTCGGCGGACGACCGTATGACATCAGGTGAAGAGCGATATCTGCTTCACCGACGTCTGCACGAGCGTGCTGACGCGAACGCCGACGAGCCGCACCGGCGTGTCGTCGACACCCGCGCGGCGCAGACAAAAGATCGCGGCGCCCGCGATGACGCGAGCGTCGTCGGTGGGTTGCGCCATCGACGTCTGCTTGCCGGTGACGGTGAAGTCGCCGCGTTTCACCTTGACGCCTATCGTGTGCGCGCGAAGACCGCGCTTGCGCAATCGTTCTGCCAGTTCGCCGGCTTGTTCGCGAATGATCGGGATCATCGGCTCGACGCCGATGACGTCGCGCTCGAACGTCGACTCGCTCGAAATCGATCCCGCAGTCCAGTCGCCGTCATCGGAGCTCACCTCGCGATCGTCGATGCCCCGCGCGAGGTCGCGAAGGCTCAGGCCCCACTTGCCGAAAAGTGCGAACGCTTCTTCATCCGACATCGCGGCGATCTGTTCGCATCGTACGATAGATCGGTCCCGAAGGCGCGCTTGCGTCTTCGGCCCGACGCCCCACAGCGCGCCGACAGGTTTGTCGGCGAGATACGCGCGCTCATCGCCGGGCGCTACCGCGGTCAAGCCGTCGGGTTTGCCGTCGTCGCACGCGACTTTGGCGACCATCTTGTTCGACGCGACGCCGATCGAGACGGCGAGCGACGTCGCAGCGCGGACCGCATCCTTGAGCCCGCGCGCCGTCGTCACCGCCGCGTCGAGGCCGATGTCGCCGACGTCGAGGAACGCCTCGTCGAGCGAAAGTCCTTGCACTCGTTCCGCGTGGGTCCGATAGATCTCGAAGACCGCTTTGCTCGCGGTCCGATACTTGTCGAAGGTCGGCGGCACGATGACGAGATGCGGACAGCGCTGCTGGGCCATGAAGAGCGGCATCGCGCTGTGGATGCCGTAGGGTCGCGCCTCGTACGAGGCCGTGAGCACGACCGCGCGCCGGCTCGAGCCCGAGACGACCACCGGTTTACCGCGCAGCGACGGGTCGTCACGCTGTGCGACGCTCGCGTAGAACGCGTCGAGATCGGCGTGAAGTATCACGCGGATGAACCTACGGTTTGCGGCGGGGTGCGGTGATCAGGCGCAAGACATCGTCGGATCCGGGAACGCGTTCGAGGTGCGGGTAGCGATCGCCGCCATGGTACGCGATGTCGACGGTCCGATACAGGTCGTCGTCGAGGACGATCAATTCTATCTGCCGATTCGGGTCCTTCGCGTCGGCGAGCGCCCGATGGAGACCTTCGATCGAGAACTTGCGGCCGTTCACGGCGACGATCTGCGTCTGCGGGCCGATGCCTGCGATCGCCGCGGGGGAGGCAGCGAGGACGTCGTCGATCTTGCCGTCGCTTCCGGTCGAAAAGCCAAGCGAATAACGGAAATTCGCGCTTCCGCCGGTTTCTTCGTCGAGCTCATCCCAATGGTTCGGGGTCCCCGTCCAGTAGAGGCGCCAGCCGGTAAGATCGATGCCGAATGACGCCGGATGCGGCGCGACGTCGTAGACCCACTTCTGGAAGAACCCGTTCCAATCGTACGGCTGAACGTTTTCGAGCGCTGCGACGACGTCATCGCGCGTGTATGGGACGACCATCGGCGGCGTGCTCTGCTGACCGTCGAACGCCTTGAGGAAATCGTCGAGCGATCGCCCGCCGTGCGACTGCGCTCGGATGATCGCATCGACCGACAGCCACACGAGCTCGCCCTCGGTGTAGAAATCGCCTGCACTGCGTCGCTGAGACGACCACTCATCGGGTGCGTTGTACAGATACGGCGCGGCGATCGCGGTGTCGACGAGCGGATCCGCCAGCCGGCCCGGCTCGTAGTCCATCTGAGCATAGATGTTCGCGAGGTATTCCGGGTATTGCGATGTCGGCACAAAGCCGCTGCGGAATGCGAGCATGTCGCCGAGATACTGGTTCAAGCCTTCGTACACCCAAAGCAGATCGGTGCGCTCGGGCTTTTGATAGTCGGGCTGGATGAGATCCGCCGGCCTGCGGTACTTACCGTTCCAGGAATGCGAGTATTCGTGGGGGAGCAGATCGGCGCCGCTCTCCAGCTGCGCGGCGTTCGTCCAATAGTCGGCGCTCGCGCGATTGTCGCTCGATTCGTGATGTTCGATGCCTTGACCCGGGATAACGTCGGTGAGCGTCAGGAGAAAATGGTAGTGTCGCCAGTGCCGCGCGCCATAGAGCGCATCGGCTTCGGCGATGAGGTTCTTGTAATGCTGGACGTTCCCGTCGCTCAGGTCGAGGTCTTCGGGTGCGTCGCCGAAAGCGTCGATCTCGTTCGTGTAGCCGCCGCTGTCGAGCAGGACGATCCGGCGCCCGTATCGCCCGGCGTCGAGCGGTGAGTCGACGAGCGTCAACAACGACGTCGTCGCGAAGTCGACCCTATCGCCATCGCGCTTCGGTCCCGAGAGCGCGGTGCCGAAGGTCCAGCCCGTTGGTAAGATGATGCTCGGCGTGAAATCGATGTCGGATGACGGGCGGCCGGCCGGATAGAGCAACACTCGGTTCCAGTTGATGATGACGATGTTCGGCGTCGCCATCGGATCCGATGCGGTGATCAGATTGTCGAACGAGACGTCGAGTCTCGTCGCGCCCGGCGGCGGTGTCAAATGGAACGTCGAGAGGTCGACCGTGTCACGTGTCCATGCGACGTCGATGCCGTTCGCGCGGATATGCAGCGATGCGACGCCTTGGATCGGACCGCTCGGAGAGTGCTCGCCCGGTATCCACAGCGGATAGTAAAGCGTCATCGGGCCGTTCGCCGTGACCGGCACCGTTTCGGTGACGTGAAGGATGTTGCGCGGCGCTTCGCGCGCGTCGACCACGAGCGTTATCGGCGCTGCGGCAGCGTGCGCCGTCGCGGCCGCGGCGATGAAAGCCGCGGCCGCTGCGAAGATGCCCGTTGACAGCGCGGCCGGTTTCACATCCCGCCGGCGTGCGTCGTGGACGGCTTCACGTCGGGATTCTTCTCAGCGAAAGCGCCGCTCGGGTTCGGGACGAGCCAGAACTCGAGATCCCACAAGTGGGCGAAGTGAAACGCGAACGCGACTTGCGCCGTCGATAGCGCCTTGCCCGTCTTGACGATATCCGCTGCGGTGACCGACGCCGGGTCTCCGCCGACTTTCGTTATCGAGCTGTCTTCCATGCCGCCGAACTTCAGCGTCGCATCAGGCTCCATCAACGCGTAGTGCACGTGGTTTTCGAATTCGAACCAACGAGCCGGGATGATGCCCCATCTCGATGGCGGGTGCTTCGCGTCGGTCCATAGCGTGCTGTAGTCGACGCCGATAAGACGGCCCTTGACGTCGTACCAGATCTGACTCGGGTGCGTTTCGTCACTGACCCAGTACTTCGGGTTGACCCACGATATCGCGCCGGTGCGGTCTTCGTTGTTATACCGGAAGTAGCCGGCGGCGCTCGCTTGCGTCGTCGTGCCGTACATCTTTTGCAGCTCGGCGGTCGCCCTGGTCACGAACGGCTGCTCCGCAGCCGTCGGCGTGTCGGGCGGTGCCTTCGTCGCCGCCGCGTTTGACGCCAATGGAGAAAGAGCCGCGAGCGTAAGGCACGCGGCCATGATGAAGGCGTGTTTTTGCTTCATGCGCGCAGGTTCGGCTCTTTTGAGCCTAGCCCTTGCGCTGGTGGAGCAGGAACGAGTTGCCTTCGGTGTCCTCGCAGACCGCCATGAAGCAGTCGCCGGTGTCGAATGGCCCGTCGAGAATCGTGACCCCGCGATCGCGATATCGCTCGACTGCGGCTTCGCAGTCCTCGACCGAGAACATGACGCCCGCGCTCGGATGCCATGAGCCATCCTGCATCTGCCACACGCCGAACGTCGCGCCATCGGCGAGTTCGAACTCGGCCCCCTGCGAGAGCTCGACGCTCATCGGCAGGCCGAGCGCGTCGCGGTAGAACTTCACCGCGCGCTTAGCATCTTTTGCGAGGTACGTGTGGACGTCGATGCCCTTGATCGTGGTTGCCGTAGCTGTGCTCATCGTCTATCCTCTCGACGGCTTCGTGCTGCGGCGTCCGCTTCCGCGCCGCCGGCTACGGCAATCCTAACCCTTCAAACCTGACATCTGCTGTCAGGTTTGTTGGCGTAATATCTTTTTAGGGCTAGGCGTCAGGGCCGGATGCGATCGTACGAAGTCGCGAGGCGGTTCCACACTTGCGTCGCAGGATCGTTGTCGTCGGTACGGTTCGTCAGCACGACCATTGTGAGGCGGCGATGCGCGTCGTACCATGCTTCGGCGGTGAAACCGTCATAGAAACCACTATGGCCGCGCCAGAGGCGACCGTCGTGTTTGTCACTTTCGAGGATCTCGTTCTTTCCGCCGGGTGCGAGCATGGTCGCGAGCGATTTGCTCGACACGAGGGATCCTCCGAAGAGTGCGTCGGTGAATCGCGCGACGCCGATCGCGGTCGCTGCGACGCCGCCGTCCGTCCACACGGGCCCCCAGTCGTAGGTCGGAACGCCGAGATCGCGCGCATCCTTGAAGGTGTCAATTAGTTTGCCGTGCTCGAGATCGTACCCCGGAGATATCCGCGGCGCGAACCGCGCGACGCGATCGATGTCGACGTCGTCTTGAAGATGCAGTGGCTCGAGCACGAATCGGTCGAGCTCCGCGCCCACGCTTGCGCCGCTCGCTTTTTCGATGACCCCGCCGAGCATCACGTAGCACGAGTTGCAATAGTCGAATCGCGAGCCGGGCGAAAAGCGGACCGGTCCCTCGCGACGTTCGAGTTGATCGCGGGTCCAAACGTGATTTGGATCGCCGAGCAGCTTGAGGATGATCGGATCGTCCTCGTCATCGCGATAGCCGCTCGTATGGCCGAGCAGGTTCATAACCGTGACGCGCGACGCGTCGGGCAGGTATGCCGGGACGTACGGTGTGATCGAGTCGGAAAGGCGCAACCGCCCCTCTTCGACAAGTCGCATCGCAATCGTCGCGATAAACATCTTACTGACGCTGGCAAGCACGAACATGCTGCTGTCCGTAATCGGGACGTTGGTCGAAAATGTCGACCGACTCCAGACGCCGCTCTCGCCGGTCCAGATGACAAGCCCATCGTCGGCGATCGCCGCCGAGACCCCAGGGGCACCGCTCGCGATGCGCGCCTCATCGAGCACCATCTGGAGCTGCGCGGCTTCACCAGCCGTCACGCGCGAGGGCGCATTTCTCGCCTCAACGTGAGATGGTAGACCGATGATCACGGCGGCTGACGCGGCAGCGACCCAGAGCGTCGCGATCTTGCGCACGGTGGTCGTTTCAAGCGACATCCGAAAGAATCCCACGAAGCATTGCAAAAGTGGGCTGTCGTGAAATCGGAGCGCCTTCTCGCGATGCTCCTCATGCTCCAGGCGCGCGGCCGGGCGAGCGCACGCGAGATCGCGTCGTCGCTCGAGGTGTCGGAGCGGACCGTGTATCGCGACCTCGACTCGTTGAGCGCCGCGGGCATTCCCGTCCATGCCGAGCGCGGAGCGCACGGCGGCATCGTGCTCGCCGACGGCTACCGGCGCGCGCTCACGCAATTCCGTGACGAGGAGATCCGAGCGCTCTTCGCTTCGGCGGCCGAGACGCTCGCCGACGTCGGGCTCGGCGACAACTTGCGCCGCGCCCTCGAAAAGCTGAGCGGCGCGCTGACCGAGTCGCAGAAGCGCGCAGCCGCGAACGTTCGCGGGCGCATCCACATCGATCCGCGACGGTGGAAGCAGGCGCAGCAGCCGCGAGCGATGCTCTCCGCGCTCCGCACCGCATGCGCCGAAGACCGCCGCACCGTCCTCCATTATCGCGATCGCAACGCGAAGGTGAGCGAACGCATCGTCGAACCGCTCGGTCTCGTGGCGAAAGCCGGCGTCTGGTACCTCGTCGCGCTGTACGGCCCGGAGATGCGCGTCTTCCGCGCGGATCGCATGCTCGGCCTCGACGTCATGCCCGAGCGTTTCGAACGACCGCCGGACTTCGATCTCGATAGCTACTGGACGAAGTGGAGCACGGAGTTCGAGCGCAGCCTACCGGGCTTTGCGGTCGTCCTTCGCGTCGCGCCGAACGCTGTCGACGACGTGACATCGTACTGGGAGTGCGAACTCGTCGGTCAAGGACGCCGCGGCTGGAAAACGTACAAACTGCTCTTCCCCGGACTTGAAGTCGCGGTCGCGCACGTGCTCGCGTGGGGCGATCGCGTGGAAGCGGTCGAACCGGCGGAGCTTCGTTCGACGATCGTCACGCGAGCTGCCGGCGCGATGCGTCGCTACGCGCCGCGAGAGCCCTGAAGGGAATGGCTTTGCGGCGACAAGAATCGCCGCGCATGAGACACTTCCGCGCTCTTGTGCTTTCGTTCGTAACGGTCGCGCTTTTCGTCGCGCCGTCGCTCGCGTCAACGGACGTCCATCCGTACGACGCGATGCACTGGCGCATGATCGGACCGTTCCGCGGCGGCCGTTCGAACGCCGTCACCGGCGTGCCGGGAAACCCGACGCTCTTCTATTTCGGCGCGGTCGCCGGCGGCGTGTGGAAGACCGACGACGCCGGACGGACTTGGAAGCCGATCTTCGATTCGCAGCCGATCGCGTCCATCGGCGCGATCGCGGTCGCGCAGTCCGATCCGCGCGTCATCTACGTCGGCTCCGGCGAAGCGGACATGCGTTCCGACATAACGTACGGCGACGGCATGTACAAGTCGAGCGATGCCGGCGCGACCTGGCGCCACATCGGGCTCGACGACACGCGCCAAATAGGCAAGGTCGCGGTCGATCCGCAAAATCCGGATCGCGTTTTCGTCGCAGCGCTTGGCCACGGGTGGGGACCGAACACGCAGCGCGGCGTCTTCCGCTCGCTCGACGGCGGCAACACATGGCAGCGCGTCCTCTATAAAGATCAGAACACGGGCGCCATCGACGTCGTCATCGACCCGAACGATCCCAAGACCGTCTTCGCGGCGCTGTGGCAGACGCGGCGTCCTCCGTGGAATATCTACCCGCCTTCGAGCGGTCCGGGCACCGGGCTCTACATCTCCCATGACGGCGGCACGTCGTGGCAACAGGTCACGTCGAGCGGTTTCCCGCGCGGGCACGTCGGCCGGATGGGTATCGCCGTCGCTCCGAGCGACTCGCACCGCGTGTACGCGATCGTCGACGCGGCGAAAGGCGGCTTGTACCGGTCGGACGACGGCGGCGCTACCTGGTCGCTCGTCGACGCGGACCGGCGCTTGTGGCAGCGCGGCTGGTACTTCTGCAAGCTGGCGGTCGATCCGGTCGATCGCGACACCGTCTACATCTCCGATACGGCGTTCTACCGATCGACCGACGGCGGCAAGCATTTCACGGCGATCAAGGGATCGCCGGACGGCGACGACTTCCATCAACCGTGGGTCGACCCGCGCGATCGCGACCGCATCGCGCTTGCGAGCGATCAGGGGACGAGCATCAGCGTCGACCGCGGGCTGACCTGGAGCTCGTGGTTCAATCAGCCGACCGGACAGTTCTACCATATCGAGGCTGACGATCAGTTCCCGTTCAACGTTTACGGCGCGCAGCAGGACAACGGAGCCGCGAAAGTGCCGACGCGAAGCGACGCGTTCGGCATCACGTCGTTCGACTGGCAGATGATCGTCGCGGGCGGCGAATCGGGCTACGTCGGCGCCTCGAGCACCGATCCGAACATCCTGTACGGCGACACGGTGAGCCGCGAAGATCTGCGCTCGCGCCAGACACAGTCGATCGACCCGACGATCGCCTTCCCTGGGCTTTACCGATCGACGTGGACGCTGCCGCTGGCGCAATCGCGTTCGGAAAAGGGCGTGCTCTATTTCGGACGGCAGGTGATCTTCCGCTCAGCAGACGGCGGCAACAGCTGGCGCATCATCAGCCCCGACCTGACGCGGCCGAACCCGGCCGTACCCCACAGCCTCGATCCGCCTACGGCGGCGGACAATGATGGGACCGGCGTGCGGCGGGGCGTCGTACAAGCGATCGCGCCGTCGCCCATCCGGGCCGGCGCGATATGGGCGGGCACCGACGACGGCAAGATCTGGCTGACACGCGACGAGGGGGCGACGTGGAGCGACGTCACACCGAAGCAGCTCGGAGCCTGGAGCAAGGTCGGGATCATCGAAGCGTCGGCGTTCGATCCTGCGACGGCCTATGCCGCGATCGATCGTCATCAGGTCGACGATCTTCGTCCCTACATATATAAGACCCACGACTGGGGCGCGACGTGGACGCCGGCCATGCGCGGCATACCCGCTGGCGCGTACGTCAATGCGGTGCGTGAAGATCCGTCGAGACGCGGTCTCCTCTACGCGGGAACCGAACTCGGCGTCTTCGTCTCGTTCGACGATGGCGCCAACTGGCAATCGCTGCGTCTCAACATGCCGGTCGTGCCGGTCCGCGACCTCGTCGTCAAGCAAGATTCGCTCGCGATCGCGACGCATGGGCGATCGTTCTGGGTCCTCGACGATCTCTCGCCGCTCCATCAGGCGATGTCGACGTCGAGCCCTGCCTGGCTCTTCGCACCCGAGGCGGCGATCCGCATGCGCGCACACGTCGACCCCAGCGAGGCGCTGCCGCCCGAGGAACCCGCAGGCGAGAATCGCGCCGACGGAGCGTTCGTCGACTACATCGTCAACGCGAAGCTGACGGGTCCGTTGACGCTTTCGATCTACGACGCATCGGGCGCGCTCGTACGGAACTATTCGAGCGCGCATCCGCCGCAAGCGGTCAACCCGGACGAGCTCGACTTTCCGGCGTTCTGGGCGCCGCCCGGACAGGCGTTGTTGGCGTCACCCGGCGCGCATCGGTTCGCCTGGGATTTCGCGTACGCGCTGCTGCCCGGCGAACCGCAAAGCGGCTTCCTCGGAGGCGTACTCGCACCGCCGGGTCGCTACACTCTACGACTGGCGGAAGGCGGGCATACGTGGTCGCAACCGCTCGTGGTCGAGAAAGATCCGCGCGTGCGCTCCTCGGACGCCGACCTCGTCGAACAGTTCCGAGTCGCTCGCGAGATCGAGGCGATGCGGGTCCTCGCTCACACAGCCTTTGAAACCGCCTTGCACAAGGGCAAGAAGGCTTTGGCGGGAGGGCCGCCTACGCAAAGCCCCGACAACTCGGTCGGATCACCGACCGTCGAGTTCACGAGCCTTTGGGCCGTCGGCAACGGCCTCGATGCGCTCCAGGCCGCGGTCGAAAGCGCGGACACGCCCCCTACCAGCGACGAGATGCGAGCGCTCGCACATTGGCGATCGGACCTCGACCAGGACCGTCGGCAACTGTGACCCATGGCACGGCCCCGGTGATGACAGCGACGGGGGATGTCTGCTAGAATCATCCGTAGGGAAACGGAACGCCCGCCGGCAGATGGAAGACCGGAGGGCGTTTTGTTATTGGAGCGGTCGACCTTTACGGTCGACCGGAGCCGAACGAAGCTCGGCTCTCAGAACATCCGAACTGCCGTCACGGCCATGACGAGCGCGGTCGCCGGGCGGACGACTTTATCCGGTAGCACGCCGCAGAGGCGGCTCCCGATGATGACGCCGGGAATCGAACCGACGAGCAAGCTGAGCGTCATCGGGAAGTTGATGCTCCCGAGCGCCCAATGGCCGGCGGCTGCGATCGGAACGATGATCGCCGCGAACGCGACGCCCGAACCGACGAGCTGTTGAAAACGCATCGTCGGCAAGATGAGATAGAGCAGCGTCATCGCGATCGAACCGGCGCCGATCGACGTCAGGCTGACGAGGAAGCCGACACCGAGTCCGATGAGCACGATCACCGCCGCCTTCGGGCGCAGGGGCACCCAGTTCTTGCTCTTCTCGCGATTGCTCTGGATGTACTGGCCGAACAAGATGATGCCGGCGACGAGGAAGAGCAGCGAACCGAGGCCGTGCTTCAAGTACTCGTTGAGCGCATCGATCGAGATCAGCCGTTTCACATAGCCGAGCATCAGGACGCCCGCGACGGCGCCGGGGATGCCGCCTATCGCGAGCAGCAAGACGAGTTTCCAGCGCACCGTCTGTTGGCGCCAGTGCACGAACATGCCGACGAGCTTCGTCGGCACGCTGTACGCGAGATCCGTGCCAACGGCGACGAGCGGCTGGACGCCTATCAACAAAACGAGGACCGGCATCATGAGCGCGCTGCCGCCCACGCCGGAGAACCCGACAGCGGTTCCGACGAGAAGGCCTGCGAGCGCTATGTGCCAGTCCATGATCACTTCCGGCGAGAGTGCTTTAGCCGCGGCCTAGAACATGCGCGTTCCGGTGAACGCCATGACGACCGCAGTGGCGGGCCGCACGATCTTCTCAGGCAAGATGCCGCACAGACGGCTGCCGATGATGACGCCTGGTATCGAACCGAAGAGCAAGCTGACCGTCATCGGCCAGTTGATGCTGCCGAGCGCCCAGTGGCCAGCCGCAGCGATCGGCACGATGATAGCGGCGAACGCGACGTCCGACCCGACGAGCTCTTGGATCCGCATGCGCGGCAGGATGAGGCACATGAGCGTCATCGTGATCGAGCCGGCGCCGATCGAGGTCAAGCTGACGAGGAAGCCGACGACGAGACCCGTCGCCAGGATCCACGGCGCCTTCGGCCGGAGCGGCACCCAGTTCTTGCCCTTATCGCGCCTCGATTGGATGTACTGGCCGCCGACGATGAGCGCGGCGACGATGAAGAGCAGCACGCCGAGCCCGTGTTTCAGGTTCGAGTTCAGCACGTCGAGCGGCACGAGTTGCTTGACGAAGCCGAGCAGGAAGACGCCGGCGAGCGCGCCCGGCACGCCGCCGATCGCGAGCAGGAGAACGAGCTTCCAGCGGATCGTCTGCTGGCGCCAGTGGACGATCATGCCGACGATCTTCGTCGGAACGCTATACGCGAGGTCGGTTCCGACCGCGATGAGCGGCTGGACGCCGAGCATGAGCACGAGCACGGGCAGCATGAGGGCGCTGCCGCCGACTCCGGAGAACCCGACCGCAGTGCCGACGAGGAGCCCCGCGAGGGCGATATGCCAATCCATAGCGACTCCGTAGGGATTTAGGTGAGAATGCTCACTAGCCTATCGTATCGTCGCCCCCACGTACAGTGACGACGGTCCGGAATTGGCGTCGCACGCCCCTAAAACCCGGAGCCGGAAGTCCCCCATTAATTCTATAGGGAATAAGGTCTTCCCGCAGCGCGGGCGGCTACCCGCCTTCTTCGTGAAGGTAGCAGAGCTCGAGCTTATTCCCGTCCGGGTCGTCGAAGAAACTCGCATAGTAGCGCGGCGTGTAGACGATCGGCCCGTCCACGTCGACGGCGCCGGCCTTGGCGGCGACCGCCGTCACGCGGTCGACTTCTTCCTTCGACGAGCAGCGGAACGCAAGGCGGTTCTCGTTGGGCCTGTGGTCAGGATCCACTTCGAAGCCGAAAAAGTCGCCGTTGCGATCGTCTCCAGGCCTGCGCCATGTCGGCCATTCGTCGCCCGCTTTGCGCGCCTCGAGTTCGAAGCCGAAGCTGCGCATGATTGGATCGTAAAACGCGACCGCGCGTTCGCGATCGCGGACGCGCAGGTCTATGTGGCTGTATAGCGGTTTCATGCCGCCGCGGGTTCAACGGCGCGGCGCGCGACTCATTGAGCCTGCTTCGCGCCGATGCGCGACGCGATCACGACACGTGAGCGAGGGTCCGGGGTTCGCTCGTCGCGAGCCCACCTTCGACGGCCTCCGTTTCGGCCTGAGTCCCGCGACGCCGCTTCGTCGCCGCCGTAGCGGCGGCGCAGCAGCGCCCGCAGGTGACGCGGCCTTCCCTTGCGTCGCGCGTCATGCAGATGATGCAGCGGCCGGTTTCGCGCGCCTTGATCCTGCGCTTGCGGCTCTGTTCGCGCCAGTAGTCCGAAATGTCCATGTGCAAACCTCCGACTCCAATTCAACCACGCCGTGATGCCCGCGCAAAGCCGGCCGGATATTGACCCGGTCACAGCGCGAGCCCCCTCTCATTTGGACGCGGCCATAGGAGTTCATCGTCCGGTCGGGCGTATCGTAGCCAAGTCATGCCTGCGAGAAGCGACGGTCTCCTCAGATTGCTGCGCGAACTCGATTCTGCCCGCACGATCACTCTCGCGCACGCTCGCGAGGTGTACGGAGGCGGCCTGTCGGCAGCGACGTGGAAGCGCGTCAAGAAACGTCTCGAGCGCGAGGGCTGCGCGCTGCGCTGGGATGCCAAAGAGAAGCGCTTTCACGTCGTCGATCCGATGTGGACGATCAAACCGGCGCCGTCATCGCAGGCGCGACTGCGCGACCGCGTGACGATGCTCCGCGCGAACGCCGCCGCGCTCGGCTCGCCGTACGTCGACGAACTGGCGCCGCTCTTCGAGCGTTGGGATGCGCAACTGGCAGGAGCGAGCGAGGGCGCCCCGCCGCCCGTCCACCGCCCGCAGCCGCGCGCCGATGACGCGTTCTACGAACGTCTCACGCAAGTCGAGTGCGCGCTGCGCGATCACCGTATGATCGCCTTCACGTATACGAACACGACCGGCGGCAAGCCGAAAGCGCGTCAGATCGAACCGTATGCGCTTCACGAAAATGTCGGGCGCTTCTACGTCTGGGGGCGCGAAAAAGTGCGCCAGGCTCCGAAGTTCTTCGCGGTCGACCTCATGCGCGACGTGACGCTCGAAGACGGATTCGAGCCCGATCCGAAGCTCAGCCTTTCCGACGCGCTC
Source organism: Candidatus Eremiobacteraceae bacterium (assembly GCA_035710745.1). Lineage (NCBI taxonomy): Bacteria > Bacillati > Vulcanimicrobiota > Vulcanimicrobiia > Candidatus Eremiobacterales > Candidatus Eremiobacteraceae > Candidatus Eremiobacteraceae bacterium. The sequence goes on from DASTCX010000035.1 coordinate 147,018, forward strand.
GAACACAGCTTCGGCATGTACGTCGGTCAGCGTTCCAAGCCCATGCGCGTCGTCGTCGAGATCGACGCGATTCGCGCCGCATACGTCCGCGCACGCCGCTGGCCTGCAGAAGTCGCGAGCGAGGACGGCGAGGACGGGAAGCTGCGGATCACGTTCGCCGTCAACGATCCGCAAGAGGTCGTCTCGTGGGTGCTTGGCTTCGGCGGATCGGCGCGCGTGGTCAGCCCGGCGATCGCCGCCGACCTCGCGCGGCGCGCTGCCGAAGAGATGGCCGAGGCGCACGGGTGGTCGCGTCGCGCGGCAAAAGGCGATGGGATGATGGAGTTCGAGTGGCCGAAAGAATCGTGAACGTCCGATATGCTGCATGTTTCGCACTCGCTTGCGCGCTCGCGCTCTTCTTCTCTTCGGGCAGCGCTGCGAGCGCCGATGCAGCCGCTTCCCCTTCACCGCTGCCGACCGCCACAGCCGCATCTACCTTCCAGATCCACGGCGATCTGAGAACGATCTTGCTGTCGCAAGGCGTGAGCGGTCCGGGCCTGACGCCGATCGAGGGACCGGGCTTCGTCAATGGTGCGCCTGCAGCGCCGGTGGTCACCATACGATCCTTTCTCCGCCGCGCCGCTCGTACCGGGCGACGTCGCGCAGGAACAGGTGTCGCTCGACGCGTCGTGGCATCGGCGCACGTTTTCTTTGGAGGCGATCGGCGGGGTCGAAGCGCTCGACGGCGATCGCACGAACGAGGCGTATTGGGCCGAACCGATGCAGCCGCAGGACGATCCGCATCTCGGCTCGACCGTCACCGGTTATGCCGTCGCGTTCCCGACGCACCCGGGAATCGATGACTATACCGGCGCGCGTGCGGGTCTGACGCAGATCCGCGCTTCGTTCGAGCGCGCCGGCGTGTCGCTGCGGGCCGGCTGGTTCGATCTCGGTCAGACGCTTGCGTGCGTCTTCACGCCTCCGGCGACGACGAACGCGCTTCCGTCATTGACTATGAAGACGCCCGAGAGCCTCGCGCCGAGCCCGTTCGCGCTCGATGCGTGGGATGCATCGCCCTCGACGCTGCCGCTGCGCGGATTCGATCTTGCGGGCGACGCCGGCGCCATCTCGCTCGAAGCGGCCGATGCGGCGCTGCCGGCGCTCCCGGGAACGCCTGCGCGGATGGAGACGCTGTTCGCCGGCCGCTCGTTCGCCGGCGGCGACGGCTGGATGGTGCAGTGGCTCCACGTCCACACCGGCGGCGACCCGATCCTGACCACGACGGATTTCGGCGCCCTTCCGACCATCGAACAAACCGGCCAAGGACCGTTTGCGTTGAGCGTGCTCGACGGGCAGCGCGAGACGATCACCGGTGCCGGCGCGAACTTCGAAACACCGCTCGGTCTTCACGCGACGATCGACGGCGCGTTCTCATCGTACCAGGCCGATCGGATCGACAACCGCGGCGTCGCGGTCGACGGGTTCGTCCACGCCGGATTATCGCATCGGCTCGGCGACGGGCGGGTCGGAGTCGACTTCTACCGCTTCGGACCGACGTATGCCACGATGATCCTACCGTACGGCGCGCCGGAGAATATCTGGAGCGTTGCCTATTCGTGGCCCGGCCCATGGTTGAAATCGGATTTCCAGCTCGTCGACTCTTCGACCGCGGGCGTCAACCGTCAAGGTCCGCTCATCTCGTACAGCCGCGACGACGGCCGCAACCAGCTCTACGTCACGTGGGCGAGATTTCGCCAAATCAGCCCATTCACGGTTAGTGACGGCCGTGCGCTCGGCTTCGTCGAAGGCTTCTTCCTCATCCAAAGCGACCCGCTCGACGCGACGACCGGTTCGTTCCAGCGAGCCAACGTCTACGTCGGTCATGAACTCGGGCGCTTCGGCGACCTCGGACTAGACTTCTCCGACGACGACTTGCACCGGCCGTATGCCGGCGGCGAACGCCTCGACGCCGTCTCGTTCGACGCGCCTCAGTACGTCGTATCGCTCACGAAGCGTGCGTCTTCTCATCTCGTCGCGGCCGCCGGCTTCGCATATTTCGGAACGCGCGGCTCCTGGGCCGGCGCCGGCCCTCCGAACGTCGATTTCGCGATGAAAGCCGCGTTCGCGGGCGCACAGATCGCGGAGCCGGACGGAGCGTTCATGGTCACGGCGCGTCGAAGTGTTTTCGGCGGCTCGCCATATTTCAGTCCGTCCTTCAATTTGCGCTACGGTTCGCCCGATTTTTTGGCGACGACCCTCTTCGTCGAACGGCGCCTGCCCTTTTAGGCGGCATGGCGTCCCAGTAAGGGCGCCGAACGGGTGAAACCGCGTTGCCGGCGACGGAGTATCTTCCGATATGTTTTACGACCCGACCTACTTCATCTTCATCGCCCCCGCTCTGCTCCTCGGTCTATGGGCGCAGACCCGGCTTCGCGGAACCTTCGCCCGCTACGCGCGCGTCCCGACGAGCAGCGGCGTCAACGGCCAGACGGCGGCGCAGATACTCATGCAGCAGGAGCAGTTGAAGATCGGCGTGCGAGGCACGCCGGGCGTGCTCACCGATTTCTACAACCCGGCGAACAAGACGATCAACCTGTCTCAGACGTCCGGACAGAACTCGATCGCATCGGTCGCCGTCGTCGCGCACGAGCTCGGCCACGCGGTGCAAGACCAGCAAGGCTACACGCCGATGCGGCTACGCGCCGCGATCGTGCCCGGCGTCCAGATAGGGGCGTGGGTCGGACCGCTCATGTTCATCGCCGGCTACTGGCTGCGATCGCCCGAGCTCATCTGGGTCGGCATCTTCCTCTTCGCGCTCACCGCGATCTTCGCGGTCGTGACGCTTCCGGTCGAGTTCAACGCGAGCCGGCGCGGCCTCGCGATGCTGCAGACGAGCGGTATCCTTTCGGCGCAAGAGATCCCCGCCGCCAAGCAAGTCCTCGACGCAGCGGCGCTCACCTACGTCGCTGCCGCCGCTCAGGCGGTCCTGACGCTTCTCTACTACCTCTCGCTCGTGAGCGGCCGCCGGCGCTGACGAATTAATCATCGCGTTGGAAAAGCCGCGGCGGTCGAGCTAAAGTGTAGGGTCTACACAGCTACGCTACACTTTGCGAGCCTGCGCGAGCTTGTGCAGGGGTGCCTTCCCGTTGAGCGCTTTGTGCGGTCGCTGGGTGTTGTAGAAGTTCGCGAAGTTGTAGATGATCG